>JANWLR010000043.1 GCA_025450755.1 Sphingomicrobium sp.
ATGTCGTCGACATAGGTAAAATCGCGCCACATTTCGCCCTTGTTGAAGACCGGGATCGGCTCACCCGCGGCGATCTTGGTGGCGAAGATATAGGCCGCCATGTCCGGCCGGCCCCAGGGACCGTAGACAGTGAAGAAACGCAGTCCCGTCAGCGGCATTTTGTAGAGATGCGCGTAGGTGTAGCTGATCAGCTCGTCGGCGCGCTTCGTCGCGGCATAGAGCGAGTTGGGTGTGTCAACTCGATCACTGAGCGAGAAGGGGAAATCGTGGCTCGAGCCGTAGACTGAAGATGAACTGGCATAGACCATATGTTTCAGCGCGGGCAGGCGCCGCGCCGCCTCCATCATCACGGTGTGACCCATGACATTTGTTGAGACATAGGCGAACGGATTGATCAGGGAATAGCGCACGCCTGCCTGCGCCGCGAGGTGAATGATCCCCGTAACATCCTTCCATCCGCCGCACAGCGCGAAGATTGTCTCCTTCTCTGAGATGTCGGTCTTGATGAACGTGAAGGCGGAATGACCGGTCAGCTGCGCCAGCCGCGCCTCCTTAAGGCGCACGTCGTAGTAGTCGTTGAGGTTATCGATCCCGATGACGCTCTCGCCGCGCGCAAGCAATGCGCGAGCAGTGTGGAAGCCGATGAACCCGGCTGTACCTGTAATGAGAATTGTCATGAGTGCAGCTTCAAAGGCTCCAGTAAGCGATGCTGGCCGGCACCTCGCCGCGAGTTAGCGCCGATTTCACATCGACCAGTGCGCCGCCTGGGCGCAGCATGCCGTATAGCGCGCGCGGATGCGCAAGCAATTCGCGGTGCGGCACAGCGAAGACGAGCCCGTGCAAATCTCGAAAGTGCTCGATCTCGCGTAATTCCACGCCGTATTCATGATGTGCTTGGACAGGGTCGGCCAACGGGTCGTGCACGAGGGCCTCGATCCCGAACTGTCGGAGCTCGGCGAGGATATCGGGAACCCGACTATTGCGCAGGTCGCGTACGTTTTCCTTGAAGGTGAGGCCGAGAATGCCAACTTTCAAGCGGGAGAGCGGTTCTTCGGCGCCGGACATCATGCGCACCAACTTGCCCGCGATGAAGGCGCCCATGCTGTCATTTATGCGGCGGCCGGACAGGATCACTTCGGGACGGTAACCTTCCGCCTCGGCCTTGGCGGTGAGGTAGTACGGATCTACGCCGATGCAATGGCCGCCAACCAGACCGGGCGTGAAGCGCAGAAAGTTCCATTTGGTCTGCGCGGCGTCGAGCACGTCCATGGTGCAGATGCCGAGACGTTCGAAGATGACAGCGAGTTCGTTCATCAGCGCGATGTTGAGGTCGCGCTGCGTGTTCTCGATCACCTTGGCGGCCTCGGCCACCTCGATGGTCGGCGCCACATGAACGCCCGCAGTTACGATGGCGCAGTATGCAGCCGCAACACGGCGCGTGCTTTCCTCGTCCTCGGCGGCAACGACCTTTGTGATGGTTTGCAGAGTATGTTCCCTGTCTCCCGGATTGATGCGCTCGGGCGAATAGCCGAGCTTGAAGTCGACACCGCGCTTGAGGCCCGAGACGCGCTCAATAATCGGGCCGCAAACTTCTTCGGTGGCGCCGGGATAAACTGTTGATTCGAAAACCACGACGGCGCCCGGCCCGATCGCGCGCCCGACCGTCTGGGACGCGCTGATGAGCGGTCGCAGGTCGGGGCGTCGCTCCCGATCTATGGGCGTGGGTACGCAGACCACGTAGAGTGATTTGCCCTTGAGGTCGGCTTCATCGGCGGAAAACAGGATCGATGAGCGCGCGAGCTCTTCGGCCGATGTCTCGTCTGTCCAGTCGTTGCCGGTTCGAAGCGCTTCGATCCGCTCCGGCGAGACGTCGTAGCCGACAGTTCCAGGGTATTTCTCGGCAAAGGCCAAGGCCACGGGAAGCCCGACATACCCCAGTCCCAATACGGCAATGCATTCGGGCATACTTGACCCCTCAGCAGGTAGCCGTGATTAGCTCACCATGCCGCGCCCGCACAAGGCCGCAATTTCTGATAGCGCGACAAAGGACCAGGCTACCAACGATCGTTGAAATCCATGACGAGGTCGAGCCGTAGCGAGGTGTAGATTGTCTTCAGGCGAAAATTCGCGAAAGAGGCGCTGGCGGTCATCTCACGTCCG
This sequence comes from Sphingomicrobium sp., assembly GCA_025450755.1. GTDB lineage: Bacteria > Pseudomonadota > Alphaproteobacteria > Sphingomonadales > Sphingomonadaceae > Sphingomicrobium. The sequence goes on from JANWLR010000043.1 coordinate 2,161, forward strand.
CCGACGCAGTTCGACATTGAGACCGCTTTGCATAGAGACTGAAAGGGTCCAATCGAGGGGTAGGCGGATCACGAAGGCCCTATTCAAGCCGCCTTCGCGAACTCCATCAATGGAATATTTGTGATTGTGGCTATACCAAATCAAGGAGGCATCGACGCTGATCGCAAATCGCTTACGTTCGGATGCCATTGGGTCTCGCCGGTCGCCGAAATTGCTTTCGAGACAGCGGCCACCAGGACCGAACAAGTGGGAACCATGATGTGATTCCCGAAATGTGAGTCGTCCTCGGCTATAGTTTTCCGCGCAGATTTTCCTGCCGGGAGGTGCAGAAGAAGGTCGGGATCAGCCGGGCGAGACATTTCAGTTGGAAACGAATCTGCGACAATAATTTGGATTGAATCGGACGAAATTGTACAATCTGAGAACATAGTTTCGGGCGGTCACGGGCAACTTTGAGACTTGCGGCGAACCGGCGGGTGTCCAAGCAATTTCGGCCTGTTTCCAGGGCTCCAATGGCAATTTTGCCAAAGAATGTGTTGCTTGCTCGCCACAGTTAAATTGCCGCTTTGGTTGACAAAACCAGCCGTGTCCCGTCTACTAAGGCTTGGTTCGTCAGGAGGAATTTCATGTCGCGGAAAATCGTTGCGGTCGCTTTGGCGTCAGCATTGTTGGCCTCGTCGAGTTCGGCTGCGTTCGCTGCCGACCAGGCAGCGCTTGCTCCTGGCAAGGCGGCGGGTGTCCATGAAGCGGCGCTCCGGGCGCCGCTCTGGGTGTGGATCGCGGGCGTAGGCTTCGTCGCCCTGGGCGTCGGTCTGGTGATGTCCGGCAACGGCAATGGCCATTCGGGCGGCTCGAGCACGACCACCCATCTGTAAGCTGACCGAAAGCTTTTGAATCTTGGAAAGGGCGGCGACCGGAAACGGTCGGCGCTCTTTCCGTTTACGCATCGTTCCGAATGTCTAACCCTCGCTGAGCGGCGGTCGCAGGAATTCGATTTCGAGCTCAGGGCCATGCGGGTGGAAGTGTTGGATAGACCGCCACACCCGGCCCGTCTCGCTGCTCACCCAGTAGGTGTTTGAAAAGGTCCAGTCTTGGCGATCGCTCCGGCAGCGCTCGTCGACGCGAATCGTATCGAACGTCTTGCCCAATATCTCGATCGGATCGCGTCCTGCCGGCGTGACGTCGCATTTTATCGTCACCGAATAGAGCCCGAGATCGGGAAAGTCGGCGGACCAGGCGTAGGTGTGCGGCGTTGTCCAGTCGAGCGGGCTGCCTTGAGTCGAAGCGTAGCCCGACAGGTCGGTTCCGAATCCGGAAGTTGCGACGATTCGGCCACGACGTGTGGTGAGCGATATCCTGGCGGCCGACGTCCATAGACGATCGCCGTTGCTGTCCGTCGCCAGGATGACGATCTGCTCGCGCCCGCCATCGATGCGAATGCCGAGCGTCGCGTAGGGAATGGCCGCCACTTCGTTCAGCTCCGCCGCGGCGTCGCGGTTCTCCCATGTGATTTTCGCGGCTTTCAGCATCGTCAGCCAGTCGCCGCCCCCTTCCGAGCTGCACGCCGACAGCGCGGCCGAACAGGCCAGGGCCGCGATCCGTCCAGCGGCCGCGAATCTATGGCGCCGAAATGTCATCGATGTGTCCAATGATTTCGCCATAGCTGTTCGGGCGCGTGTCGGCATAGAGAGAGTCGTCGTTGTCGAGCCTCTGTCCACCGTCGCGTATCAGCGACCGCAGGTGCAGATCGTAGGACGTTTGGCTGTAGAACGGCAGCGCCCACTCGAGGGGAATGTGTATGATTATGCCCTTGTCGAAGCTGCCTTCACCGAATTTCGAGAAAGGAACGTTCGTAAAAGTCGCGAACGCCCCGATTTCAACGCCGGTCGAAAATCGCCTGGTCAATTCGAAAGTCGCGCCATAGTCGCCCGCCAGATAGCGGCCGGCATGGACGGCGAAATTCAGACCGTACCACGGCGATTCGTAATAGACGGACGCATGCCCTGTCAGGACATGATAGTTTTGAAGGCCGAACAATCGATCGAAGTCGCGCTGCCAGACCTCGTAGACGTCTGCGCCGAACGATAGCCGCGCCCCGTCAGGGCGCCACAAGAGCTGAAGACCGCCGCCGGCGAACATGTCTTCCAGATAACCGGCCTTCGCTTCGAAATACACGTCGCGCGCGAGCCGCGTTCTGTAGAGCGCGTCGAGATCGGAGACCCCGTTCTTGCCGAACTTGAAGTACAAATTGAGGTCGCTTCGAACATGCGGCAACAGGCTGTTGGAATTTCTGTTCACATCGTAGTTGTCGTAGATGTTAGCCTCGACGCGTCCTTCCAGCGTGATATGCGGCGTGAGATCGACGCTGGCATCGGCGGCTGCCAGCAACTGGATTTGCAGCGGTGTGCTTGGATCGAAAAAGCCCTCGCGTATTCCGGGACCTATGTCCCAGTGAAAGCGGGGGTAGCTCTCATCAAAGGCGCGATCGAGCACCGGGTTGCTGAGTGGTGTCTGGTGGATCGAGACCGCCTCGCCCAACTCGGTGGTTGTACCCGACATCGACGTCGTGCGCTCCAGCGCGGTTCGCGCGACCTGGAAGTCCCGCAGATCTATACCGTTGCGCACCGACACGATGTGGAAGATCTCGACACTGGGCGGAGCATCGGCCATCAGGACGCGCGCGATGCGTCCCGCCGCTTCAGTCTCCGACTCGTATCGGCCGTTGGCAAAGTAGATCCAGACCATCTGTTGATCGACGGCCAGGGCTTCGACCTTCAGGGATTGTGCCGCCACATCGTCGCGAATCCGCTTCGTCGTCGCGTCCGGATTCGGCGGCGGTGCATCCCCGCCCGCGACGAAATCGGACCTGTCTGCGACCGTCTGGATGTGATTGGGAATTTGGCAAAAACTCACCCGGCCCGAACGATCGCCCGCATCGGATAGCGCGATGGTCTGCAATTTTGGGCCGAGCGCCGACACAATTTCGGCGTAACGCGCGCATTGACGATCGCCGGTCTGGTCCAGTTGGGCGTCGATTATCAGAACCTTCCCCTC
>JANWLR010000044.1 GCA_025450755.1 Sphingomicrobium sp.
CACAGCCGTGGGCCGGCAATTGCGTCGCCATCGGGGAGGCATCCGCAGTGATCGAGCCTCTCGAATGGACGAATCTTCATCTCGTTCACAATCAACTCGACAGGCTCGTTTCCATGCTTGCGGGGCGCGACTGCGCCGCTGTCGAACTTGCAGAATATAACCGGCAGTGCAGCGCCGAGGCCGACAGGATTCGCGACTTCGTCTGCCTGCATTATGTCGCGTCGCGTCGCGACGAGCCTTTCTGGAAAGAAGCGGCCGCAGTCGAGCCTCCGGAAACTCTCGGTCATACGCTCTCGCTATTCGCCGAGCGTGGACGCCTTCCATATTATGAGGAAGAGACTTTTTCGAAGGACAGCTGGCTCGCCGTTCTCCTCGGGCAAGGCTTTGAGCCGCGGCGCACCGATCCGCTCGCCGACATCGTTCCTTCCGATCGGGCGCTACAGTCGATCTTGACGTATCGCGATTCTGTTAGGGCTTTCGTCCAGGCACAGCCCGGCTATCAGCAAGCCATGTCAAATCTTGGTCCGCACGCATGAACGAGCATAGCATCCGGCAGGTGGTGATTGTCGGCGGCGGCACAGCCGGTTGGATGGCCGCTGCCGCGCTCTCGCGCTACCTCAACAACGGCTACACGACTGTCACGCTGGTCGAGTCGGAAGAAATCGGAACGATCGGCGTCGGCGAGGCGACGATCCCGCCTCTCATTGCGTTCAATGGCCTGTTGGGGATCAACGAAGACGAATTCGTGCGCGCGACCCAGGCGACGTTCAAGCTTGGCATCGAGTTCGTGAACTGGGGTCGGATCGGACAGCGCTATGTCCACCCGTTCGGCGATCTTGGCCGCGACCTTCAGGGAATCCCTTTCCACCAGCTCTACCTGCGCGAGCGGGAGCGCCATCCGGTTCCGGACATAAGCTCCTGGTCGATGAGCGCAGCTGCATTGGCGAGCGGAAAGTTCGTGAGACCCGGACCGCAGGCGCAGTTCCCGCTCGATCAACTCCGCTACGCATTCCATCTCGACGCAAGCCTGTACGCGCGTTTCCTGCGCACCTTCGCCGAAGCGGGAAACGTCCAGCGGATCGAGGGCAAGATCGTCGACGTGAAGCTGCGGGCCGAGGATGGATTTGTTCAATCCGTCCAGCTGACCGACGGCCGAACGATTGAAGGTGAGCTATTCGTCGACTGCTCTGGCTTCCGCGGGCTGCTCATCGAACAGGCGCTCGAAGCGGGTTACGAGGATTGGACCAAGTGGCTGCCGTGTGATCGCGCGATCGCTGCGGCGTGCAGCTACACCGGCAATCCCGATCCGTTCACGCGCTCCACCGCGCTCCAGAGCGGATGGCAGTGGCGCATCCCGCTGCAGCACCGGATGGGCAATGGTCACGTCTATTGCAGCGCTTTCATCTCTGACGACGAGGCCGAGCAAGTGCTGGTTTCCAATCTGGAAGGAGAGCTGCAGGGCGATCCGCGCCGGCTTTCGTTCAAGACAGGGCGACGCAAGCTTGCCTGGAGCCGAAACGTCGTATCGCTTGGTCTTTCGACCGGCTTCGTCGAACCCCTCGAATCGACCAGCATCCATCTCGTGCAGGCGGGAATTGCGCGGCTGATCGCCATGTTCCCCGACCGCCGGTTCAACCCGCTCGAACGCGATGAATATAATCGTCAGATGCAGGCGCAGTTCGAATGGGTGAGGGATTTCGTCATCCTCCACTACAAGGCGATGCAGCGCGACGATTCCGATTTCTGGGAGCAATGTCGTGCAATGGACATCCCTTCGAGCCTCGAAGAGAAGATCGAGCAATTCCGAAACAAGGGTCGGATATTCGCCGAGGGTGTCGAACTGTTCCCCAGGCAGAGTTGGGTGGCCGTGATGCTCGGGCAGAACATCACGCCGGAGGAATATGAGCAGGTCGCCGACGGCCTCGACGAGGATAAGGTCGCGCAAGCGCTGGACCACATTCGCCGCGCGATTCAGGACACGGCGGCCCGGATGCCGCTCCATGGCGAGTTCATCAGGCAGTGTTGTGCCGCCCAGAACCCGGCGGCGCCGCGAACCGAGTTCGCGTTTTGAGGGGCGAGCGGATCGGCAAGATCGTCATCGTCGGCGGAGGGACCGCCGGCTGGATGGCTGCCGCTGCAATCTCCAAGATCTTGGGCGCAATGCCCAATCTGAAGATCGAGCTGGTCGAATCCGAGGAGATCGGCACGGTTGGAGTTGGCGAGGCGACGATCCCGCAGATCAACCTGTTCAATGGACTGCTTGAGATCGACGAGCGCGATTTCGTTCGTGCGACGAATGCGACTTACAAGCTTGGGATCGAATTTCGCGACTGGACGAGGCTTGGTCACCGCTACGTCCATCCGTTCGGCTTCTACGGCCTCGACATGCTCGGGGTCGAGTTTCACCACCATTGGCTGAAGGGTCGCGCGGCCGGCGATCAAACAGCCCTGGATGCCTATTCGCTCGGGATCGTCGCCGGATTGAACGGCCGTTTCACGCATCCGCGACTGGACCAGCCGAAGTCGCCGCTGTCGCGCATCGGCTACGCCTTTCAATTCGATGCGTCGCTCTATGCCAGATATCTGCGCCAACTATCGGAAAGCTTCGGGGTCACGCGTACCGAGGGGCGCATTGTCGACGTGGTCCAGAATGGCGAAACCGGCTTCATCGAAACGCTTGTCCTCGAGGACGGACGTCAGGTTTCCGGCGACCTCTTCATCGACTGCTCGGGATTCCGCGGCCTGCTGATCGAGCAGAAATTCAATGCCGGTTTCGAGGACTGGTCGAAATGGCTGCCGTGCGATCGTGCGATGGCCGTCCCTTGCGAGAGCAGCGAAGACCAGCAGCCGCTGACCCGTTCAACCGCCCAGGAAGCAGGCTGGCAGTGGCGAATCCCGCTGCAGCACCGGACTGGGAACGGTTACGTCTATTCAAGTGCGCATATCAGCGACGACGAGGCGGCCAGCATCCTGCTTTCAAACCTCGACGGGCCACCCCTGTCGGACCCGCGCCCCCTGCGATTTAAGGCCGGTCACCGTAAGAAGTCGTGGATCAAGAATGTCGTCGCGCTGGGGCTTGCGAGCGGCTTCCTCGAACCCTTGGAATCGACCAGCATCCATATGGTCCAGAGCGGCATAGCGAGGTTGATGACGCTCTTCCCAAGCCAGCGTTTCGATGAGCTCGAGATCGAGCGCTACAACGACCTCACAGTCCAGGAATATGTCGACATCCGCGACTTCCTGATCTTCCATTACAATGCGACCGAGCGAGATGATTCCGACTTCTGGAATTATTGCCGGACCATGAGCGTTCCAGACGCGCTCACGTATAAAGTCGACATGTTCCGAAGGAACGGGCGTGTCCTGCGCGAACATAACGAACTCTTCACGGAGACGAGCTGGCTCGCGGTGATGGTCGGGCAAGGGATCGAGGCGGGCGACTATCACCCTGCTGCCGACATCCTCCCCAACTCGGAGACGCTGGAGCGGCTGGCACATATTCGTGGCGTGGTCGCGGACACTGCGGAATTGCTGCCGATGCAGCGCGATTACCTCCAGCAGATAGGCGCGAACAGCGAGCTCAAGCTCAAGCGCCCAGTTCCCGCCTAATTACTTCCGGCTCGGCGAACAGGGACTTTTCCCGCCCCAAATCCGCGCCGCCCAATCGAGAAACGCCGGCCAGTTCGGCCCGGTTGTGTGGCCCTGATCATGTTCGCGAAAGGCAATGCAACCCTCGGCGCGAGTTTCGTTGAGAGAAGGGGTCGTGTCGCTGATCAGTCCGTGCTCACCCAACAGCCGATAGACGGGCGAAGCTTCCTGCGCGGCGACGAAGCTTCCGTGTGGATCGACCCAGCCGTCCTCTTTGAGGTTGCCGGCGCTGATGAACAACGACCGCGGCGCCGCGAGCGCCATGAGCTCATGTGCATCGACGGGAAGATCGTCGACGGTGAGTGGGCCGCCGTAGCGAAGAAACTCCGGAGCGAACCAATGATACTCGCCCGATGCGGTCAGGTTCTCGAGTTTCTCGCCGAAATTGCGCCGCAGGGGCTTGGCGCCCCCAGCACCCGATGAGCCGATGAAGCCGATTGAGAACCGCGGATCGAACGCCATCGCGACGAGGGCGGCTTTGCCGTAGCGCGACAGCCCTTCAACCGCGACACGCTTGGCATCGACGGCTGGGTCACGGCTGAAAAGGTCGAGCGCCCGGCCAGCTCCCCACGCCCAGGCGCGGAGCGATCCCCAGTCGTGAAGCCCGCGCGGCCTGCCCTCCGCAGCAATGCCGATGACGCCTTCCTTCAGCCCTGCGCCGTCGTCCGGCTGGACCGTTGAAGGGACAATGATTGCATAGGCCCAGCCGCGGCGCAGTACCTGCGCCGTCCATGGGTCGGTGGGCACCGGCGCGCCCGGGAAGCGGAAGCCTTCGGGGAAACCGAGTTCAAGAATGAGCGGCACATGGCGAGCTCTTTCGGGAACCGTTTCGCTAAGCTCGATTGCGAGCGGACTTCCTTTTGCCGTGCCGCGATAGTGTCGCTCGATGACGCGAGCGCCGTTCTTCTTGAGATGCTGTTCGGAAACGAGCTGCCAATCGATGCGCGGCGCGCTTGCCGGAACGCGCCCGTACATTTCGTCCTCGAACAGGCGCACCAGTTCGGGCCGCCGAACCGTCCACCACCAGCTGACCGTCGGATTCGCAATCGTGATGATCGGCGGCGCAGGCGAACTCGGGCCGGCCTTCGCTTCGTCGTAATTGACATAGTTTGGGGCTTGCTTGTTGTAGCCGTCCGCGCCCGGCCGCATGCGTTCGATCCCCAGCCGGGCCAGTGTCTCGCGATAGTCTTTCTCCGTCGCAGCCTGCCGCTCCGGCGACCGAGTGAACTGCGCGACAGCGGGAACTGCAGCCAGCAATGCTGCGGTAACGATGGCGACGCGCCCTACCAATTGAACATCGTCCCGTCCTCGAGCCGGTTCACTGGCAGATAGGCACGTTTGTACGGATATTTCGCGGCCAGCTGCTCGTCGATGTCGACGCCGAGGCCCGGCGCTTCGCCGGGATGCATCGCGCCCTTCTCAAAACTGTACGCGTGCGGGAAGACGGCATCCGTCTCGTCGGTGTGCCGCATATATTCCTGAATGCCGAAATTCGGCACGGAAAGGTCGAAGTGGAGGGCGGCGGCCATTGTTACCGGCGACAGGTCGGTCGCACCGTGGCACCCGGTCCGCACGTTGAACATGTCCGCAAAGCTGGCAATCCGTCGCAAATGCGTGATCCCGCCGGCATGGATGACCGTCGCGCGGATATAATCGATCAGCTGCTCCTGGATCAGCAGCTTGGCATCCCAGATGCTGTTGAAGATCTCGCCGACTGCAAGCGGCGTCGTCGTGTTCTGCCGAATCAGCCGGAAGCTCTCCGGATTGTCGGCGACCACCGCATCCTCGAGCCAGAACAAGCGATAGGGCTCGAGGTCCTTCCCGAGCCGAGCCGCCTCGATTGGAGTCAGCCGATGATGAACGTCGTGCAGCAGGTGCACATCCCAGCCGAGCGAGTCGCGGGCTGCGGCGAAGAGCTCCGGAACCGTTCGCATATATTTTTCCGTCGACCACAGGTTCTCGGTCGGAAGGTCCGAGTCCGCCGGTTCGTAGAAATATTTGTCCTTCGACACGCCGTAGGTCGAAGCGAGCCCGGGAATGCCGCTCTGCAGTCTGATCGCCTTGTAGCCCTGTGCTTTATATTCGAGCGCGCGCTCGACGGCCTCTTCGACATTGTTTCCGTTGGCATGGCCGTAGACCATGACCGAGCCGCGCGAAGCACCGCCGAGAAGCTGATAGAGCGGAAGTCCTGCAACCTTTCCCTTGATGTCCCACAAGGCCATGTCGACAGCTGCGATCGCGCACATCGTGACTGGCCCTCTGCGCCAGTATGCGCCGCGATAAAGGAACTGCCAGATGTCCTCGATACGGTGTGCATCGCGGCCGATCAGGCAGGGAATCACATGATCGCTAAGATAGGTGGCAACTGCGAGCTCGCGTCCATTCAGACTTGCATCGCCGACGCCCCGAATTCCGTCGCTGGTCTCGATCACTAAGGTGACAAAGTTGCGACCAGGGCTCGTGACGACGACTCTGGAGCGCTCGATTTTGGCCATGGATTCCTCGGTTGTGAGCGCTAACATCCCCTCGCGGCGCGATGAGTGTCAAGGCGGAGGCGTGGTGCGGCAAAGGTCAAACTTCAGCAAGTCGTCGGTGTTCGCCGTCGCTGCGTTGCTGTTCGGTCTCGGAAGCTCCCCAGCTTCACCAGCGCAACGCTCGTCGAAATGGGTCAGCAGTTGGGCCGCGGCAGAAATTGCGATCGATCCGAAAGACGCGCTTCCCTCGGGCAACGACTTGACGCTGCGTCAACTGGTCCAAGTGACAACCGGCGGAGTGCGTGTCCGAGTGCGCATCTCGAACGCGTTTGGCAGTTCACCGCTGGAGATCAGCGGGGTCCACATTGCCCGGGCAACGGCCCCCTCTTCCTCTCGGATCGACGTTTCGAGCGACAAAGCAGTGATGTTTGGCGGGGCGGTCGCCGTCTCGATTCCGGCCGGTGCCGAATATCTATCCGACCCCGTTACACTGAACGCGCCAGCCTTCACCACGCTCGCCGTGTCGATCCATTTCCCCCGTTTGTCGCAACATCAAACCGGTCATCCGGGCTCGCGAGCGACCAGCTACTCCGCACCGGGAAACCAGCTTTCGGAAGTGGTGCTTCGCGATGCTGCCACGATGGACCGCTGGTATTATCTGAGCGGCGTCGACGTGCAGCCGGAAATACCATCGGCGGCAATTGCTATCGTCGGCGATTCAATCGTCGACGGACACGGCGTCGTTTCGAACACCAACACCCGCTGGACTGACTATCTCGCGAAGCGCCTGAAAGGCGGGATGGCCGTCCTCAACCTCGGGATCGGCAGCAACTGCCTGGCGCAGAACTGCGTTGGACCCAACACCCCTTCACGTCTCGGGCGTGACGTTTTCGCGCGAAACGGCGTTCGATATCTGATCATCCTCGAGGGTGTGAACGACCTTGGCCTGCTGACACGTGACGCACCGGTGTCTGCAGAGGCGCATCACGCTCTTGTTGAGCAAATGATCGGCGCGCTCGCGCAGGTAAGCGAGCGAGCTCATGAGCGCGGCATCAAGGTTATTGGAGCGACGATCATGCCCTACGGAGCTTCGGGTTATTATCATCCCGATGCGGCGAACGACGCCGATCGCGAGGCCGTGAACGCGTGGATCCGCGCGCCGGGACATGTCGATGCGGTGGTCGATTTCGACGCATTGATGCGCGATCCCGCGCACCCGCAGCGACTTAAGAAGCAATTCGATTCGGGCGACGGACTGCATCCCTCACCCGAAGGCTATCGGTTCATGGCTGCGGTTGTGCCGCTGTCGCTATTCACCAAGTCAGTGACGAGCCGGAGGAAGCGTTGATGCGGCTCGCAGCAGCGCTCGTCAGTGCGTGCTTATTGGCCTCGACAGCTGCTCTTGGCCAATACACTCCGGCCCATCCGACAGTCGTTGACATCTGGCCGGCAAACGCCCCCGGATTTCCGAAGCGCACCGAGCCCGAGATCGCAAAAGACTATTGGGTCCGAAACATCCATAACCCGTCGCTGACGATCTACCGGTCGGCGCGACAAGACGGAGCGGCAGTGATCGTCATCCCAGGCGGCGGACACAAACTGATCGTCTGGACGACGGAGGGTGTGAACGTCGCCAAAGCGCTCAACAGATATGGCATCACCGCGTTCATTTTGAAGTACCGCCTTGCTCAGGATGAAGGCTCAACATCGACGGTTGAGGACGCGGCCAGCGATGTCCGCCGATCGATTCGCTGGGTCCGTGCGCACGCGCAGACTTATGGTGTCGATCCGCATCGCGTCGGAATCATGGGATTTTCCGCAGGTGGAGAACTCGTTTCTCTCGTGGCCGATAACCGGCCGGTGAAAGCCGCCGCGGCAATCGACGATATCGACCGGCAGGACGACCGCCCGGATTTCCAGGTGCTCGTGTTTCCGGGACCGCAGGGCGTTCCGGCGAACGACGTCGCCCACGCGCCGCCAGCATTCATCACCGCCGGAACGCTCGATGATTGCTGCGCGAAGCCCGCGGTGCAGCTTTACGAGCAGCTGCGCACCGGTGGCCGCGACGCCGAGCTGCACATGTATGCCGGCTCGGGACACGCATTCAATCTCGACGAATCCAACCGCATTTCGATCATCCATTGGCCGGATCGGCTCGCCGATTGGTTGGCGGACGAAGGCTTCCTCGACCGGCGCAATTGATCATGCCACTTCGAAAGCTTCTGGCCGCGATTGTCCTATTTCTCGCAACCGCGGCGGCTGCACAATCTCCCCAACCAGTTCCGCAATTTCGAACGGTCGGCGACGCGCGTCAGCTGTTCGTTAACAACCATCCGTTCCTGATTCTTGGTGGAGAACTGGCCAATTCGAGCTCATCAAGCCTCCGCTACATGCAACCCATCTGGCCTCGCCTAAAGCTGCTCAATCTCAACACCGTCCTCGTTCCCATCAGCTGGGAAATGATCGAGCCTGAAGAAGGACGGTTCGATTTTGCTGTCACTGATGGGTTGCTCGAAGGGGCCCGCCGCAACGGGCTGCACATTGTCGCCCTGTGGTTTGGCAGCTGGAAGAACAGCATGTCGAGCTATGTGCCTGCATGGGTGAAACGCGATGAGCGACGCTTCCCGCGTGCGCAGGCTGCCGATGGCACGACCCTCGAAATGCTGAGCGCGTTCTCGCTCGCGAACGAGGATGCGGATGCGCGCGCCTTCGCCGCGCTGATGCGCCACCTCAGGCAAGTCGATCCGCAGCGGACAGTGCTGATGGTGCAGGTGGAGAACGAAATTGGGATGATCCCGAGCGCCCGCGATCATAGTGAACTTTCTAATGCAGCGTTCGCCAAGCAAGTTCCCACCGTCCTCGTCCCGAAAGGCAAGGCAGGCGGCACTTGGGCGCAAGTCTTCGGCAGCGATGCCGACGAACGGTTCATGGCCTGGAATGATGCGCGCTACACCGAGCGCGTCGCCGCCGCCGGCAAGGCGGAATATCCGCTTCCGATGTACGTCAACGCGGCCCTCGCCCAGCGAGGAGCATTGGCGGGACAATATCCAAGCGGCGGTCCGCTTCCGCATCTGTTCGACATCTGGCGAGCAGGCGCTCCCTCGATCGATATGCTCTCGCCCGACATCTACTTTCCCAACTTCGTCGAATGGGCGCGGAAGTATGCAGTTCCGGGCAATCCGCTCTTCGTCCCGGAGGCGAGCCGCGCTGGGCAAGAAGAGGAGTCTTCGAACGCCTTCTTTGCCTTCGGTGCCCTGAACGCGATCGGGTTCAGCCCCTTTTCGATCGACAGCATTTCGACCGAGGGGCAACCGCTCGGCCAGGCGTATGCGATGCTGGGCGGCATGACACAATTGATCGTGCAGGCTCAGCAACGCGGCACGATCCGGGGCTTTCGACCGCCGGTCGCGTTCAACGGGACGATCGATGAAACACCCGCAGCCGCAACGCTTGGAGGCCACCGGTTCAATGTCAGCTTCATCGATCCATGGACCCCGCGCGATCAGCAGCACATCGCCTCCCACGGCGGCTTGGTTCTTCAGTGTGGCCCGGACGAATTCCTGTTCGCAGGAAGCGGCATCACGATTACCTTCGCGCCCGCTGATGGCGCGGGATACGACGGCATCGAAAGCGCCTGGGAAGGCCGCTTCGAGCAAGGCCAGTGGAAGCCCCGTCGGCTCCTGAATGGCGACGAGACGCACCAGGGGCGGCATGTGCGCCTGCCGCCCGACCGATTTTCGATCCAGCGCGTCCGGCTCTATCGCTATCATTAAGGCAAGTGGCGGTGGAAGCAGTCGCCGGCGAACCGCTCTCTTCCGGATAATGCCCGTAACCGTGCTACTTTCACGCATCTTAAATGCGGGAAAATATCACGGCTGACATTCATCTAGTCGGCGAAACCATTGTCCGGCTTACGCCCATCGAATGGAGCAGGAGAGCTCGACCAGATTATCCGCAGCGTCTATGTTCCCCGCGCCAGTATGTTCCCCGCGCCAGCGACGCCGACGAGTTGTTGCGGGCGCATGCCGTGCGCATTTTCCGCCGAGAAGCTGCGGAGAAGACGTCTGGACAGGATCGGCCTCGTAGTCGCTTCGAACTCAAGATGACACTGTCCCATGCCCGGTGGGCGAGAATGAAAGCTGTTGAGACTGCGGCGAAAACCGGTTGCGAATCAACAGCCAAGGGACCATAGCCTATAACTTAAGTTAGGTGACTATGTCCGTCGAGTCTGATCGATTTCGTAATCGTGCAAC
>JANWLR010000045.1 GCA_025450755.1 Sphingomicrobium sp.
CGCTGCCTTTCCGAGAAGATTGCCATTTGGGCGATCGAACGGTTGCCCAAGGGCGGTGTTCGTCTCGTGTGCATGGGCAAGGAAGCCGCGGAGCTTATCTGTCGAAAGCTCAAGCGATACATCATAGACGGCGACGGATCGCGCGAGCGGCACCGGCCAATCAAGCAGCTGCGGTAGATTCCGATTGAGCGAAGTGATCGAGTTCAAAAGAAGTGAACCTGGCGATGTCCAAACCGTCTGTTTGCCCATCTTTACCGCCGCAATGCCCAAGAGATCGCCGCGATCGTAAAAATGCTTTAGCGCCCTTGCCTGTCTCGCCCTTTCTGTGCGTGTCGACCGGCATCCGTGTGCTGGTTGAGACGCCGGAGGTGCAGGTAATTGGGGTTGAAAAGGCTCGCATCTTGAAGCGCGAGCATATCGGGAACGGTCAGCCTCTGCCTTTCGAGGACAATCAAGCCCCTCCGCCTAAGTTCCTGGATCGTTCGGTTCACATGAACCGCTGTCAGGCCCGTTGTTTCGGCGATGTCGTTCTGTGTCAGCGGGAAATCGCAAGAGAAACCATTAGTAAGGCCCACCGATTCCAGACGAAGAAACATTTCACAAAAGAGATGGGCTACCCGTTCGCTGGCGGAGCGTTGACCAACGTTGACAATCCACTCCCGATGAATCGACTTGCTCACCAATTCCGCCCACCACAAAGCGGTCGTGATGTTTGGGAAGTTGGTGACGACGCGGTGGAGCAGTTCACGACGCACCTCGGCCACCTTGAGTCTGGTTATTGCGCTGATCGAGTGATCCATGCGGTCGAGTATGAAGAGATTGAGGTCGCAAAGGTCGCCTGGAATCGCAAAGTCCACGATTTGCCGGCGGCCGTTGGCTAGAGTGCGATAGTGAGCGGCCCAGCCATCAAGAATGACGTAGATAACGCGTGGCGCATCCCCTTCGCGAATGAGGTCGCGTTTGGCTTGAACCAAACGGGTTGATTGCATGCAAAGGTGCGCCAGCTCGTCACGGTCCGCCCCCGTGAGAGGCGTATATTCGTCAAGGCGGCGGATCAGGGCGTTCGTCACAGCGCACTCGAACCTACGGCGGGAGGACGTTGTCTTACGCGCAAAGGGTCCCCGACCCGAAGTTCTTAGCATACTGCTGTTAGCGGCACGAATGAAAAGGCGACGGCAGATTTCCACCCATCGCCATGGGCAACTAGCTACGTCTGGAGCTGATCTTCGAACTGCAGCCTTCAGACCTCGAGGTGGTCATCTTCCCGCGCCACGATCGTGTAGAGCGCCGGCATCAGGAAGATGATGATGAGGAGACAGGTTACGAGCCCTCCGACGATCACGACGGCAAAGGGGCGCTGCGTGTCAGTGCCGACTCCGGTCGCGACCGCCGCGGGCAGCAGGCCGAGCGCGGCCACCAAGGCGGTCATCATGATCGGGCGAAGCCTGAGGATCGCGCTTTCGCGGATTGCGGTTCCAAGCTGCATGCCGCCGAGGCGAAGCTCATTGACGTAGGAAATATAGACGAGCGCCGTCTGCACCGAGACCCCGAACAGAGCAAGGAAGCCGATTCCCGATGAGACCGAGAAGGGCGTTCCGGTGAGCCATAATGCGAGTATCCCTCCCACAGGTGCCGACATCAGCACCCCGACAAGCGCGATCGCCGGGAACTTGAAGTTCCGGTAGAGGAAGAACAGCAACAGGAAGATCAAGAGCAAGGTCAGCGGCACGATCGTCATGAGCTGCGCTCGGGATGCGGTATACTCGCTATATTCGCCGCCCCAGTCGGCGCGGTAACCTTGCGGCAACAGCACCTTGTGCGAGACCTGCGCCATGGCGTCCTCCACCGCGCTTGCGAGATCGCGGCCCTCGACTGAGAACTGCACGCCGATGAAGCGGCTGTTGTCCTCGCGATAGATGAAGGACGCGCCATTGCTGACGGAAATGTCTGCGAGTTCCTTCAGCGGAATGTGCTGTCCGCCTGGCGTGGCGACGAGAATATTGCCGATCGCGATCGGATTGTCGCGATATTGGCCTTGCAGCCGAACCAGCAGGTCAAACTCTTTTTCCTGCTGGACGACCTGGGTTGCGACGTCTCCGCCGATTGCCGTCTGGATGAGTCCGTTCACGTCGTCGACGTTGATCCCGTAGCGGGCAATCCTGGCGCGATCGATCTTGATCGAGAGGCTCGGCTGCCCAAGCTCTTGTACGAGGGTGACGTCGTGAATCCCGCGGACATGCTCCAGCACCGACTTGATCGACTTGCCCTTCTGCTCGAGTGTGTTCAGATCGGGCCCGAAGATCTTGACCGCGAGCGCGCTCTTGAGCCCCGTCTCCGCCTCATCCACCGCGTCTTCGGCGGGCTGGGTGTAATTGAAGGTGATGCCTGGGAAGGTCTGGAGCTTGTCGTTGATGGCAGCGATCAGCTGCGCCTTGTTGTGATACGGTCCGCGCCATTCGGAATAAGGCTTCAACCCGACGTAGAATTCCGCATTGAAGAAGCCCGTGGGGTCTGTCCCGTCGTCCGGCCGCCCATGTTCCGATCCGACGACCGTCACCTCCGGAAACGACGAAATGATGGAACGGATCTGCGGGACGATCTTGGACGATTGATCGAAGGAGATGGTGTAGGGCATCGTCGCCCTCACCCAAAGCGCGCCTTCGTCGAGGTGCGGCATGAACTCTGCGCCGACGTCCGCGAAGATGAGCAGCGATGCAAGGAGAAGGATGGCCGATCCTACGATCGTCCCTCGAGGCCGCGTCAGGCAATAATCGAGGCCCTTCACGTAGGCCGAGCGGATCCGTTCGAAAATCGCGTTGCGGCGCTCCCGCACGCCGCTGCGCATGAACCACGAGCACAATACCGGAAGCAGGGCCAAGGTAACGATCAGCGAGCCAATGAGGGCGAAGATCATCGTGTCCGCCATCGGCTTGAACAACACGCCCGAAGGTCCGGTCAGTACGTAAATCGGGAGGAAGCTGACCACGATCACTACGACCGAATAGAAGAGCGGACGATCGACCTCGGCTGCCGCATCGCGGATGATCGCCATGAGATTGTCGGGCCGATCCTCGGCTGCGGCGAGACGGCGGTAGATATTCTCCACCATGATCACCGCGGCATCGACGAGTATTCCGAAGTCGATCGCGCCTATCGAAAGCAGGTTCGCCGACGCGTTCTGCAAATCGAGGCACGCGAAGGCGAACAGCAAGGACAGCGGAATCGTTACAGCAACGATGAGGCCGGAGCGAACGTCGTAGAGGAAGAAGATCAGGACGACGACGACGAGCAGCATTCCGCGCAGCAGGTTGTTCTCGACCGTGCGCACCGTCTCGTGGACGAGGTCCGTGCGGTCGTAGAAGGGCACGACCTTCACGTCCTTCGGGAGGATGTTGGTGTTGAGTTCGCGAGTCTTCGCATCGACGCCCTTGAGCACGTCCTGAGTCTTCTCGCCGGTCCGCAGCATGATGACGCCCTCGACCGCGTCGTTCTGCTTGCCGATCCCGAACTGGCCGAGCCGCGGCGCAATGCCTAGAGTGACCTGACCGACGTCCTTGACCAGCGTGGGAATGCCGTTGTGTACCGCAACGACGACGTTGCCGATGTCGTCAAGGGTCGACAGCCGTCCGAGCCCGCGGACGTAGTAGAATTGGCCGCCTTCGGAATAGAATCCGCCGCCGCCGTTCCCATTGTTCGCGGCAAGCGCCGTTTCGACCTGCTGCGGCGACAGTCCCGCGCCGGCGAGCCGATATTGATCGAGCAGCACTTGGTACTGCATCGTACCGCCTCCGAAGCCTGAATCGTCGGCGACGCCCGGAACGGACCGAAATTGGGGCTCGACGGTCCAGTCCTCGAACGTCTTGAGTTCGGTCGGCGAACGATCGGGGCTCTGCAACGTGTAGCGATAGATCAGCCCTGATGGAGAAGTGAGAGGCGCGATGGCGGGCGAAACCCCGCTCGGCAGGGCGAGGCCCGGCAACCGATTGAACACCTGCTGGCGGGCGAAATGGCGGTCGGTGTCCTGGTCGAACGTGATGTCGATGCTGGAGAGCGCGTAGAGCGAAACCGAACGGAGATTGTTCTCCTTTGGGATCCCGTTCATTTCGCGCTCGATCGGAACCGTGATCAGCCGCTCAACCTCTTCGGCCGAATGTCCGGGCCATTGGGTGGTGATGGAAACCATCGGAGGCGACAGGTCGGGATATGCATCGACCGGCAGCCGGCTCCAGGCGTGGATCCCCGCGGCAATCAGGAGAATCGTGAGGAACGCGACGAGGATTCGTTGCTCGAGGCTGAGGGCCACGATGCGATTGATAAAGGATGAGGCGGTGCGCGGCGGCTCGCCGGGCCCTTCAGTCGGGAGCTCGTCGCTCATTGGCTCTGTATGAACTGCAGGAAAATCGCGCCATCGGCGACGACCCGATCGCCGCTCGCAAGCCCGCTGGTCACATCATAATTCCGGCTGTCGCGGTACCCGAGGGTGACGTGGCGACGGGCGAAGCTGCCATCCGGGAGCGCAACGTAGACGAAGGGCAGGTTCTCGTCGTCGCGCAACACTGCGGAAACGGGAACAAGCAGACCCGTGACGATGCGCCCGGACTCGATCGAGACATCAACATACATCTGCTTTTTGAGCAGCCCGCCGGGATTGGGAGCGACGATCCTTGCGACCACGGCGCGCGTGTCCGGGTCGACCGATGCCCCGATATTCTGGACGGTGCCATGGAATGGGCCCGTGCCATTTCCGGGATCGATGGTCGCCGCGTCGCCCACTCCAACGGAACCCAGATCGCTCGGCGAAACTTGCGCGAGGACCCAGACTTGCGAAAGGTTCGCCACGGTGAACGCGGCGGTGCTCCCGGCCTGCAGCAATTGCCCTGGACTAATCTGCTTTTCGACGACGATTCCGGACACCGGCGCGCGGATGACCCCAGCAAGACCAGCCGCAGGATTACCCGACATTGCCCGTGCGATCGTGCCGCGGTCCACGCCCATCGAAATCAGCGCCTGGAGCGACGCCTGGCGATCGGCCTCTGCGCTGGCTGCGTCGGTCTGCGCCTGCGCCGCTTCGCGCTCGGAGATGCCATTGTGTGCGGCAAGGTCGCGGTCGGCCGCAGCGAGCCTGCGCGTGTTCGCGGCGGTCACCACCGCCTTGCGGTACGCTCCGACCGCTGTCGCATAGTCGGCGGACTGGACCAGAGCGAGCGGCTGGCCCTTGGCAACGGGCTGCCCGAGCGCCACCAGGATGCGCGTGACCGGGCCGGTGAAGGGGGACATCACCGAGGTCGCCTGGTCGTTGTCGAAGTCTACAGTCCCGGGCGCCTGAACCGTCTGCCGGTAGCCGACGGGCACGACGGTGTAGAGCTGGATGTGGCTGAGCTGCGCCTTCGTCAGCCGGATATTGGCAACGGTTGCGGCGGCGCTGTTGCCCTCATCCGGCGACGACGAACAGCCGGCAACGGCCGTCAGTGCAAGCACTCCGAGAGCCAGGCGGAAGGGAGCGATCTTACTGCGCATTGGCGGGAGCGATCAGTTCGGGCCGGTGCCACCAGCCCCCGCCAAGCGCCTGGAACAAGGCCGCGGTGTCCGCGAAGCGGTCGGCCTCGGCCTGGACCTGGGCGAGGCGCGCTTGCTGGTATGCCTGCTCGGCATTCAGAACTGCGAGATAGGCTGCATAGCCATCCTTGTATTGAAGGCGGGACAAGTCGAGGCTGGCTTTTGCCGCATCCGCTGCGGCGGCGCTCGCTTTTAGCGTTTCCGCATCGTGCTTGAGGGCTGCGAGCGTGTCGGCGACGTTCTGGAACGCGGTCAGGACGGCCCCCCGATATTGTTCGGCGCTCTGCTGGTAAGCGGCCCGGGCAGCCCGCTCCTGGTGAAGCTTCGTTCCGCCGTCGAAGATCGGCGCAAGCAGCGCCGCACCAAGATTCCAGAAGCCGGTGCCTGGTCCGAAGACCTGGCCGATCGCCAGTGCATTGCTGCCGGCATTGGCGGTGAGCGTGATATTTGGCAGCCGGTTTGCCGCCGCGATCCCAATTTCGGCACTCGCCGCATGCATATTCGCCTGTGCCTGGAGCACGTCCGGCCGCTGCTCAACCAGCACCGAGGGAAGACTTAGCGGAAGGTCGGATGGAAGGGTGAGGCTTTCGAGCGAGAACTTTTCGGCGGGCAATTGACTTGGATAGTGGCCGGTGAGGACGGCGATGAGGTTGATCTGCTGGTCTCGCTGCTTCAGAAGCGGCGGCAGCAAAGCCTCGAGCTGCGCCAGCTGCGTCTGCTGCGCGGCGATATCGGCGCCCCCGATATAGCCCTTCGACTTCCGATACTGGAGCAGGCTGAGGATCTGGCGATTGATTCCGATCAGCTGGTTCGTGGTCGAGATCTGGTCCTCGAGCGATGCTTCCTGAATCGCGGCCTCGGCGAGGTTTGCGGTCAGCGTGATATCGACCGCGATCATCTGGTACCGGGTCGCCTGCTCCTGCGCAGCGAGGTTCTCAACGGTACGCTTGTTGAGCCCGAATACGTCGGGAACATAGGAAAGGCTGAGCTGCGGCGTGACCAAGGCGTAGCTTGATGAATTGTTCGCGGGCACCGGCGCTAGCGTGGCCGATGGATCCTTCTGGCGTGTAATGCTGGCGCCGGCGCTGACTTGTGGCGCATATGCGCCCTTCTGCGCGCGCGTGTTTTCATGCGCCACGAGCAGGGCTGCCTCCGCCGCCTTGAGGTCCGCATTGTTGGCGAGCGCCTGCTGGATCAGCGCATTGAGCTGCGGCGAATGGAACAGGGTCCACCATTCGGCAGGGATATCTGCGCCGGAGACGAAATGCTGTGCATTGCCTCCGGTCACACCCGGCGTGGCGACTATCGACCCGGGTTGCTGTTGTTGGGTATAAGTAGAGACCGGAGGCGGCGCCGGCGCCTTGAAATTGGGACCGACGACGCAGGCGGACGTCAGCAATGGCGCCAACAGCGCAAGGGCCAAAAGTCGGCGGAACTGCAACGTCATCGGTCTCCGTTTCCTGGCTGTCGGCGGTTCACGCTGCGAGTTAAGTCCGCGGTGTGATAGTATTACATCTCAGGAAGCGGCAAGGCTTAATGACCTTGCAGGGGGCGAAGCAAATTACATCGCGGTAATCCGCAGGGATCCGACGAGCGCCAATCTTCGCTTTCCACTGTTCATTCGGTCGAATCATGGCCAACAAATGGGCAAGCGACACGATCATGGAATCTCTGGAACCGGTCCAAGGCAGGAAGCGGCACGGCATGATCGTCTTCCATAACGGCAAGCCATATCTCGAAAGCTGGGTCGTAGATGCTGCAGCGAAACTGCAGCAGGAGGCATGGTGGGCCAAGCCTTAGAAACGAACTCGGTGAACAGTATCCAACGTCATTAGGCCAGCCATGGGGCGAGCCAGTCGAGTAATTCGCCAAAGTGCGGAGGGGCCGAAACCTGTCACGGTCATAGATGAATGCTGGGAACCTGCTGACAGCGGAACCAGCGACGCCTAGGGAGCGTCTCATGGTCCGCATCGGGGCAGCACAGATTTCGACCCGCCTTGCCTGTGCGGCCATGTTCGCGCTGCTGCTTGCGCTTCGCTCCCTCGCGCCAGCGGGGTTCATGCCAGCATTCGGCAGCGGCTCGGTGACGATTGTTGCGTGCCCGGACGTTGGTTCTGCCCCGGCTATGCCAATGCGCGACCATAGCGATCATAAGGGGCTGCACCAGCCTTGTCCTTACGCCTCGGCTTCGGCGCTTGGCGCGCTCCGGCCGGACTGGGTGCCGTTCGCGGTCGCGATACTGTTCGTGGCAGCGCTGCTGCTCGGCGCCAGCTTTCTCTTCGTGGAGCGGCGCTACCGGCGCGATCTGCCGCCTGCGATAGGTCCTCCCATTCCCGCCTGACTCGAATTCATCGCTTCAGCTTATGTCCGCCCCAGCGGACGGATGGGATTTTGGAATCACAATGACTCATTTCGTTAGGCGCGTAGCGCTTGCTGCCGCAGCTTTCTCGCCGCTCATTCTTGCATCACCCGCCCGGGCCTGCGCCAGCTGCGGCTGCACGCTCACCGCAGATTGGCTGAGCCAAGGCCTGGCAGCGCAGCCGGGGACGACGCTGACCG
>JANWLR010000046.1 GCA_025450755.1 Sphingomicrobium sp.
CGATCGTCCCTCCAACCTGCGACTCCAGCTGAGCGGCAATGCCCGCGGGATCAAGACCGAACATGCGTGCTGCGCCCCTGTCGACGTTGATCGCGATCGCGTCGCCAGATACTCGGAGTCCGTTGTTAACTTCGACGACTCCCGGGATCTTGCTGATCGCATTGGCGACCTTTTCCGCGCTGTCTGCGAGTTGCGACGGGTCGTCACCAAACAATTTGACCTCGATTGGCTGCGGCACCGCAGTGAGGTCGCCGATCAAGTCCTCCATCAACTGCGCGGTCTCGATCTGCAGGCCGGGGACCTGTGTTTCAACCTTGTTGGCGACGTCGGACATCACAGCATCGATGTTGCGCCTGCGGCCGCCCTTGAGACGGATGAAGAAGTCGCCCTCGTCGGCTTCGGTGAGCCCGCCGCCGAGTTGGACCCCCGTCCGCCGCGAATAAGAGCGTACTTCGGGGGTCTGCCGAATGATGGTCTCGACCTGGCGCAATAGGCGGTCGGTGTCGGTGAGCGCGGCGCCCGGCTTCGCCTTGTAATCGAGGATGAAGCCGCCTTCATCCATCTTGGGCATGAAGCCCGACTCGACATGCGACCACGAAAGGTAACCGATGACGATCAGTGCCGCGCAGGCGATCCCCCCGAAAAGTGCCGGACGGTCGAATGCGCGCTTCGCAATCAGCGAATAGTTTCGTTTGATCGCGGCGAGGAAGCTGTCGGCTTTGTCGGCGGCTTCGGCATCCTTCAGCGTCAGCCAGCGGTCGGCGATCAGCGGGAGGACGAAGCGCGCGTAGAGCAGCGATACGCCAAGGGCGGCGACCATCGTAACCGCGAGCGCCTTGAAGAAGCCTCCCGTCACCCCGCTGATGAAGGCGAGCGGAACGAAAACGACCACGGTTGCGAAGGTGGAGCCGAACAGCGGCTTGGCCATGTCCTTGGCCGCCGCGAGGATCGATGGGCGGGCGGTCGCATGCTCAAGTTCGGCGTCCTGAAGGCGGCGCATAAGAAATTCGAGCATGACTACCGCATCGTCGACGACTAGTCCGACCGAAGCGGCCATGCCACCTAACGTCATCATGTTGAAGCTCATGCCCAGTGCAAGGAGCGCGAGGCTCGTGGCCGCAAGTACGGCGGGGAGCAGAAGCGCCGTGATAAGCATTAGCCGCCAGCTTCGGAGAAACAGGAACAAGACGATCCCGGCGAGGAGCGCGCCGAGCAGAATCGCATCCCGAACCGCATTTGCGGCGCCCGTCACGAGCTCGGACTGATCATAGAAATAGGAGACGCGCACGCCGCTTGGGAGTGCCGTCTCCTTCAGACGCTGTTGGACGTCCTTAACCAGCGAAACTGCATTTGCAGTTGGCGTCTGGCGCACATTGACGAGGACTGCATCGGTTCCGTTGGAAGTGACCCGCGTCCAGGATGGCGCAGCGGAACGTCGAACAGTCGCGACGTCGCCAATCGTTACGACGCCGGCAGTCGCTCCTGTACCTGCTTTGACAGGCACCGAGGCGATATCCGCTTCGCTCGTCACCCGGTTCTGCACAAGGGCGAGATAGAGCCTGTGCCGATCCTCGATCTTGCCGATCCCGACGACACTGTTCTCGCCCGCCAGCGCATCCGCGATATTGTTCTCGGTCAGTCCATAGACCTGCAGCTTTGCGGGGTCGGGCTCGACTTCGATTTCCGGAGCCGAGCCGCCGAGGACATCGACGCCGGCAACGCCGGGCACGCTCGACAGCAAGGGGCGGAGCCGAAGGTTTGCGAACTGTGCGAGTTGCGTTGTGGATTCGTTCGATGACGTGAGAGAAAGCCCAAGGACCGGGAATACGGTGGGATCGGACCTGATGACGCTGAACCTCGTCCCGAGCGGCAGGTCGGGAAGGATCGTCGCCATTGCCCCCTGCGTCGCCTGGAGTGCCGCCACCATGTTGGCGCCCCAGCCAAAATTGAGTTGAATTTCGGCGGAGCCGCGGCTCGTGGTCGAGCGGATCTGGACGACGCCCGGCACTTGCCGAGTGGCGATTTCGGCGGGGCGGGTGATGTCCGCGGCCATTTCGCCAGGATCGCGATTGCCGGCGTCAATCGAAACTACAACACGGGGATAGTCGACGTGAGGGAACAAGGTCACCGGAAGCTGCGTCGCAGCAAAGATGCCCGCGAGTGTGACGAGAACGACCGCCAGGACGATCGAGCGCCAGTGTCGGTCCATCAGCGCGCCCTTTTCGCCGCCCGGGTAGTGCCTTCTTCGCGGACGTGCATGCCATCCTGCAGCGCCGTGCCGCCTTCGGTAACAACCCGCTCGCCCGGCTGAAGCCCCTTGAGAATCTGGATCGTATCGCCTGATGAGTTTCCGGGTGTGACGTCGCGGCGGGAAGCAATGCCGTTCCTCACCACGAACATATAGGTTTGGCCGCCGTCGTCCATCAGCGTCGAATAGGGAACGATGACCCCCCCTCCGCCGCCGCTGACGGTGATTGTCGCGTGGATCGGCTCGCCGGCACCGAACTGAGTTCCTGGCAACGGCGCGAAGATCGAGGCGAGGTGCGACGTTGGGTCGACCATTGGATCGACGCCGACTACGTTGGTCGCAATGGTTGACGCTGGGTTCGTCGCGGCGATCGTAATCGGTTGACCGGCGCGAACCCGTGCGGCCACGGACGGATCCACTCCGAGGCGCGCGCGCAGATCGCCGCGCGTGCCGATGCTTGCAACTGCCGTACCGGCTGCGAGGAGATCGCCGGGCTTCGCCGTGAGCCCCTGTACCGTTCCAGCCACCGGGGCCCTCAGCACCAGCGTTGAGCTGCGCTGGCGCGCAGCAGTCAGCGTCTGCACTGCGCTCTGATACGACGCCTGGGCGCTATTCACATCGGAATCGCTTGCAAGGCCGTCCTTCTTGAGGCGAATGGCGCGCGCAAGGGCGGCCTGGGCGGCCCGTGCATCGGTTCCCGCCTTGGCGAGATCGAGTCGGGCGTTTGGACTGGGGGAGAGAATTGCAACGACCTGTCCGGCCCCAACCGCTGTGCCGGTTGGCGCGACAATTCGGGCCAGCGTTGCTTCAGCCTGGGTCGTTAGCGCATGCTCGTTCCCGGCGGCCTGCTCGGCAACACCATAAGCGGTGACGGTTTGAGCCGCATTGCCGGAGACCGCGAGCGCCGTCCTGACTTGTGCCACCGGATTGGCAGCATCGCTCGAGTCCGCCGAGCCGGACTGTCCGCAGGCGGCAAGCAGCAGACAAAGGACAGGAAAGAGGACTTGCTTCATTGATACCATGCCTCCGCCGGTCCGCCCGAGAGAAGCTCGAGCGCGATCGTCTGCTCTTCGATCTGCTGCTCGAGCTGAAGAAATGCCAGTTCACGATCCCGCACTGCCTGCTCTGCCGTTTGTGCGGTCGCCATCGAGATGTCACCGCGGTTCGCTGCGCGCCTCGTTGCCGCCGCATACCGCTGAAGCGCTGGGAGCTGCTGAGTGAGGTCCGACCGCTGCTGGCGAAGCGCGTTGATGCCGTTCACGGCAGCGACAATGTCGGCCCTGGTCTGCATCACCCGCGCCTCATATTCGGCGCGAAGCTGCGCTCGGGTTGCAGTGGCGATCGCGATATTGCCGCGATTTCTGTTCCAGAGGGGGAGCGTGAAGCCGATTGCCGGCCCGATGGTCTTGTTGTTCGCAGTGTCGCTCGCCGCCGCAAGCGATAGCGACAAATTGGGGAACTGCTCCAGAATGGCCTTGTGAAGGTTCGCCTCGCCGGCCTCGTAGCCGGCGCGAAGCCCTTGCAAGTCAAGGCGGCGAGCAATGGCCTCGGCAACCAATGTCTCGGGCGGAGGCGGATCCGGACTTGGAGCAGGCGGGGCTAGCTTCAGACTGACTTCGGGAGGAAGGCCGAGCTGCTTGTCGAGATCGGCTCGGGCGGCGACCAGGTCCGATTGCATTTTGCGCAGCCTGGACTGTGCGTCGAGGAGCGATTGCCGGCGTGCGTCCAGGTCGGTCGCCGATAGATCGCCGCGACCGGCGGCTCTTGAGACTGCATCGAACAGCTCCTGAGCAGACCGGGCACTCTCCTCCGCCAGTCCGACCTGCCGCTCGAGCTCGAACACACGAACGCCCTGAAGCCGTGCCTGGCCTGCCGTGTTCCACTCCGCCCATGCGACATCGAGGCGGACCTGCCGCTCCTGCGCCGCGCCTGCCTCGCGCGTCACGGTTCGGGTGCGGAGCGCGTTCAGATCGAAGCCGATCTGGGCGCCATATCCATTATACTGGTCTGGGCCGGAAATCAGGAAATCGTAATTAGCTTGGAATGTGGGATCGGGAAGCAGGCGCGCCGCGAAGGCCTGCGCGTCGGTCACTCCCACCTTTGCGCGCTGCGCTTTGAGGTCCGGATTTTCGAGGACGGCAATGACGGCGAGCGCGTTGGGAGTCAGCGGCTTGGAAAGGTCGACTGGCTGTGGCTCTAAATATGGTCGGCGGATCTGCTGCGCCTCTATCGAAAGAATTGCAGGAGCGGGAGCAGCAAGAATGGCATCAGAAGATGGGAGTGGCCGAGGGCCGTAGCGAGCACATCCGCTTACTACGAACATCAACGCTGCCGTCGTGCAACGGAGAGCTGTCACTTTGCTCGACCGCCGTTCGGCCATTTTGTCTGTCATTGTTGTAAATGGGGCCTCCCGCGAAGCTGAATGGGGCGGAGCATAGCTCGCGCGAGAGGGAGAAAGGCTTAAAAATCGCCAATGTATGAGTTTGGCTTCTCGCCCGTCCTTTGTGCGAGGCTCACAATGCAGTTTAAGCATCAGCCGATTGTGGCTCGGTCGAATCCTGCTGGGTACTAGTCAACAAGGACCGCGGCAGCTCGATAACTGCAACCAGGCCTGGACTTGCATTCTTTAGGATAAGTTGGCCACCGTGCAGATTGGCGACGGCACGAACGAGGCTGAGTCCGAGACCGTGTCCAGCGGTATTGCGGCTGCTGTCGAGCCGGGCAAAGCGCTTGGTAATCCGAGCGAGGTCCGCCTTCGGCACCCCTGGACCTGTATCGGAAACCTGCAGGCAAACGCATCCCTCGGCTGAGTAGGCCATCATCCGCACAAGAGCGTCGGCAGGGGTGTGTCGCTGTGCGTTTTCAAGCAAATTGACGATTGCCTGTGCCAGCAGTTCGCGATCGCCGTTGACAATCAATGCGGGCTGTATCGACCATAGGAACGGGCGGCCCTGGTCCTCGAACGCGGGCGCGTAGCTCTCGCCAAGCTCTGTTGCGAGCGCTGTAAGGTCGACTGACCTGAAGTAGCGCTTGGTCTCGCCGCTTTCGACCTCGGCGAGCCGAAGGATGGCCGCGAAGAGCTCGAGGACGTCGTCGACCTGATGGACTGCGTCGCAAATGACGGCATCGGCATCATGCCCAGGTCCACGCTCCAGTTGATTTCTGAGCCGCGCGAGCGGAGTCCTGAGATCATGTGCGACATCGTTCGAGACCTGCCTGAGATTCTCGAGAAGGCCTTCGATGCGGTCGAGCATTCGATTGAGCGTCGAGGCAAGCCGATCGAATTCGTCGCGCCTCCCGCTGACCGGCATGCGTTTGCGGATGTCGCCGGCGATAATGGCCTCCGCGGAATCGCTGATCGAGCGAAGCCGCCGATCGAGGTAGCCGGCCAATGCAATTGCGCCGACGAAACCCAGAAGGCAGGCCGCGACGAAAGCTGCGCCGAACAGCTCAAGATTGGTGTGGTCAATGCGCTCGATCCATTCGCGGTCGGCAGCTACGAGGAGACGCTCATTTTGGCTGAGGTCGATGCCGAGCCCGCGAGCTTCGTCGGGACCCTCATCGGGATCGATGAATTGGATGTTGTGCATCCCAAGTTCGGGCCGCCTCGCTCTCAGACTGCCATAAAGTCGGTGACCGTCCGGTGCGAACACCGCATACATCAGCCGCTGCCGGGATGTAGATGCCTCGCGATCGGCTATGGCCTGCCTAAGCTCGGCTTCGCCATCTCCATGGAACTCATCGACGAGCGTGCGGCTCTCATCCGTGATCGTCGCGTCAAGTTGCCGAGTGAAAGCAACATGCATCGCGACAAAGACGAGTCCGCCGAGAACGGCGAGGCCCAGGAGTAGCGCGCCCAAGGCACCGAATGCGATCCGATAGGCTGAACTCGAGCGCCACTTACGCATCGGCCATGCGGTAGCCTACACCGCGAATGGTTTCGATCAGGTTGGGCTTTCCCCCTTCGTTCAGCTTGGCGCGCAACCGACTGATGTGGGTGTCGACAATGTTGGTCCGCGGGTCGAAATGATAGTTCCAAACTCTCTCGAGAAGCATGGTGCGCGTGACCACTTTGCCTTCCTCGCGGAGGAGTTCTTCGAGGATCCGAAACTCCCTTGGTTGGAGGTTCACAGCTACTCCATCGCGAAGAACCTGCCTTTTGAGCAGGTCCATTACGAGTCCGTCATACTGGAGCTGCGTCACGTCATGTTGCAGCGGCTTGCGGCGGCACAGCGCATTCAAGCGCGCACTCAGTTCTGAAAAAGCGAACGGCTTTACCACATAGTCGTCGGCTCCGGCTTCCAGGCCGGAAACACGGTCATCAATCCGGCCGAGTGCGGTGAGCAGGAGGACCGGCGTCTCAACTCCGGCGGCCCGCGCGCGCCGGACCACGGAAAGCCCATCCAGCCTAGGCAACATGCGATCAAGGACCGCCACATCGATCTGCTCGGTGGAAAGCAGGTGCAACGCGTCCAGTCCGTCCGGCGTAAGGACAACATTGTGACCGAGTTCACCGAGCCCTTTCTGGATGAACTCAGCAGTGCCCTTGTCATCTTCGGCTACGAGAATGCGCATTTTGACTGCTATCCGACCATGGGTGCTGTGCCGGCAAGCCGGCTGAAGTCCTGTACGATATGGCTACCTTCGCTGCTTGTTTCAGGCGCTATACAAATTCCCAATGTGCGTTTCAGTGACTGGACATCCGCGCGTCAATGCGACGGGTTGACATCGCAGTCGTCGCAACGCTCGTTGCTACCGATGTAATAGCCCGAGGGAGCCATCCAAGGACGGGAATCGTGCGAAAAAGCACCCTCTGCTCCGCAGCGAAGTTCATTGCCGTCAATAGGAAGCCCTAGGATCGCCACCATTGCGCCATCCGGGTAGTGCCAATCGGTGGGAGTATTTCGACATTTTCCCATCCACAGCTACTCAAATCTTCTTCACTTCCGCAACGAAGATCCCTGCTCGACATCGCAGCCGGGGTTGACCGCCGCCCATCTCGGTCTGCTGGCCATGCCGGATCGATGTTGCATGGAACTGCCGGAAGCAAACTGGAAATCTGCGGAAATCGACAGCGTCATGCCGCAATGCGCTGCTCGATGGTTAGGTGATTGCCACCAAGCTCCAATATACTGAAATATATCGAATATATTTGGATGCCCCGCGTGGATTCGAACCACGATTGACGGAGTCAGAGTCCGTAGTCTTACCATTAGACGACGGGGCAGCTTGGAAGCGGGCGAGATAGGGAAGCCGCGCGCCACGTGTCAACGGCCCCGATTGGCTCTCTTCCCTCAAAGCTCCCGCCACGTTGCTGTTGAACGAATTGACCTAAGTGAATCAGTTAATTGGCCGGGAAATGATATGGGGATAAGGGTCGGGCGCGACGACTCGCAGTTCCGCGGGGTCGCGTAGCCAAAGCGCGGGGGCGCTCCGGTGGAAGCGGACCTTAGTTATTACCGCCGAAGATCGGTCGAAGAGCGGACCGCGGCAGCGGCGGCGCCGAGTGCAAAGGTGCGTGCAATCCACCTTGAATTGGCTGCGGCTTATGAACAGCGCACCAACCGGCTTGAGAACCAGAACGGGAATGCTGCAGTTCATCTTGTTCCGGCTGCTTAACCGGCGCCGTTAACACGCATAGGTTCGCCCTCGCGATCCATTTCGCTCACGAACAAGGTAAATTTTCGCTGAACCACAAGCCTTCAACCGGTGTGAAGAGCCGTGGGCGCATCTGCGGTTTCCTCGATCATTTGAACGTGGGGAATCAAGATGCGCATGAATTTAGGCCTTGCGGCGCTGGCCGCTGTTGCAGTGGCGACGCCGGCCGTCGCCCAGCAGGCTTCCGCGACGTCGACTGCGAAGGGCGTTGTCCTTGAGCCACTGACTTTGTCGTGGGTTTCGGACCTCGACTTCGGCACCGTTGCAGGCGGCAACGTCGCCGGCACTGTGTCTGTCGATCCGAATTCGGCATTGCGCTCCGCCTCGGGCGGCGTGACGCTGGTGCCAAGCTCCTCGTCGCGCGCTCGCTTCGACGGTCTCGGCCAGGCTGGCCAGACGGTTGGCCTTACACTGACCCCGCCCGCGGGCTCCGTGCTGGTTGGCCCGGGCGGCGCTACCGTCAGCGTCAACAGCATGAGCTTCGATGCAGGCGGAACAACCCGCGTGCTTCCGGGAAGCGGCGCCTTTACCGTTTATGTCGGTGGAACATTCGGAATTGCGGCGAACCAGGCGAACGGCACCTATTCGGCGCTATTCCAGGTGACTGCCGACTATCAATAAACCCACTGTTGTAAGGTGGTTTAGGGCGGTCGCTGCGGCTTGGGCTGCGGCGGCCGTTCTCGTTTTTGGCGGATTTCTCGATTTATCTGCGGTTCACTTAGCCGCGACGACTCGAACTGCCGTTACGACGAACGTCGAACCGGCTCGGCGTTCCGAACGTTTTATTCATCAGACGACACCGTTCATCTGACGGAGGAAAGAATCATGTCCACGATGAAGAAAATTCTGGGCTTCAGCGCCGGTATTGCCGCAATTGCCGCGGCCGCGCCTGCAAGCGCCCAATATTATAGCCGATACGGTTACAGTAACTACGGCTATGGCATGAATACGAACTATGCTGCGCAGCAGTGCAGTGCTGCAGTGCAGAATCGACTTTACAGCCGCACGAGTCTCGGCAGCATTCTTGGGTCGCTGGTTGGAGTCCCGACGAACTCGGGCCGAGTGCTGTCGATCACACAGGCAAGTCCGCGCGGTAATGGTATGATCCGCGTTCGCGGTCTCGCGAGCAGCGGCCGCTATGCCTCCAACAGCTACGGCCCCTATGGCGTCGGAGCCTATGGCGCCCTCGGCTACGGCTATGCCAACGCCGCCGACCTCAGCTTCCGTTGCGACGTCGGCTATAATGGTGCGGTCTACGACGTCCGCATCAACCGGCGTTAAGCCAGCGGCAAATTGAAGAGGGAAGAGCGCCGACGTAGGTCGGCGCTCTTTTCTTATGCGCCCGGTTCAGCGAAGGGTCAGCGCTGAACCTTCAACCATTGCGGGATTCGCGCGTTCGATCGCGAAACGAGGAACAAAGGACAAAGATGAGCAAGCTTCGTCGCGGCATCGCGCCGCTCAGTCAGTGCGTTGCAGCAGCCGGCGCGATTGCTGCAATTGCTGTCGCGGCACCGCTAACGCTGATTCCTTCAGCGCCGGCAGTCGCAGCGCAGGCGCCGCTCGATGGCGAAATCGCGCAATTTTACCGGACTCGCGGCGGAGCGCCGTTGTGGTTCTCGCCAGCTGCCGGCAATGCTGCGCCACAGCTGGTCCAGCTGCTCGCGACATCGCAGGCCGACCATCTCAATCCGCGTCGCTACAATGTCCGAGGACTTCAGCGAGCAGTCGACGATGCCCGAAGCGGCAACCCCGCAGCCGTCCAGCGGGCCGAGGCGATGCTTAGCTCGGCTTTCGTTGCCTATGTCCGCGATTTGAAGCACGATCCCGGCGTCGGGGTCATCTACGTCGACCCTGAGCTTAAGCCGGCGCCGCCGTCTGCGCTCGAGCTGCTCAACGCTGCGGCGCATGCGCCGTCGCTTGGCGACTATGTCCAGCAGATGGGTTGGATGAACCCGATCTACGCGAAATTGAGGCAAGCAATTGCCAGCCGTATCTACGCTAATTCCGCCCAATACAGACTATTGTCGCTCAACTTGGAGCGGGCGCGTGCTCTGCCTGCAGGAACCGGCCGCTACGTGATCGTCAATCCGCCCGCAGCTCGGCTCTACATGTACGAGAACGGGCAGGTCGTGGACTCGATGCGCGTGGTTGCGGGGCGGCCCGACCCGATCGCGCAGACGCCGATGATGAATGCTTTCATCCGCTATGTAGCGCTCAACCCTTATTGGAATTCGCCGCCCGACATCACGGCACGAAAGCTTGCTCCGACCATCCTCAAGGAGGGGCGCGCCTATTTCACCAAAAGGGGCTATGACCTCGTCGACCATTTCGGTCCGGACGCCCACGTCCTCAACCCAATGTCCGTTGACTGGCATGCGGTCGCTGCAGGCCGAGTCAAGGTTAACCTGCGCCAGCGGCCCGGCCCGGCGAACTCCATGGGGCGAATGAAGTTCATGTTCCCGAACGCGGCAGGGATCTGGCTTCACGACACGCCGGAAAAGGAGAAGATCGAGGACGCCGCGAGGCTTGAGAGCAATGGCTGCGTCCGATTGGAAGATGCTCCTCGTTTCGAACGCTGGCTGTTCGATGGCCGGGCACCAAACCCCAAGGGTGCGCGGCCTGAGCAGAAGGTCAGCCTGCCAAGTCCGGTGCCGCTCTACATCACCTATTTGACGGCGGTTCCGAGCGGGACGTCGATCGTCTATTTCGACGATTTCTACGGCAAGGATCGAGGCGAGGCGCGGCGGTTCGCGGGATTGTAGGGCCTAGCTCGCCCGGCGCTGGTCGACGCGCCAAGGGCCAAGGGGCAGTGCAGTGCCCTTCGGCTCTTTCCTGGGAGCGAGCCGAGCAAGGTCGAACTGGCCGTTGAACTGGACTCCGAAGCGCCCGGCCTGCGCCCAGCGTACGATTCCCCGAACCGGCCCCACCCCCACGATGTCGATGGTCAGCTCGCCACCCGGCAATACCGATTTCTCGCATTCCACCTGCGCGCCCATTGAAGAGATATTGCGCAGCTTCACCTCGATGATCTCGCCGTCGATCGACGTCATGGCACGGCGCATCAGCCGGTGGCGCGGCTCACGGATGCAGGCGAAGCCTTCGGCTGCGACGGTCGCATTGTTCGCAAGCTCGCGCGCGACTTCCGCAGGGCTCGGCTTCCCGAAGATATAACCCTGGACCATGCTGACGCCGAGTTCGCGGATGAGCTGAAGGTCGTCGTGGGTCTCGACGCCCTCGGCGCAGGTGTCCATTCCCAGCGTCTCCGCGAGGGTGACGATCGCGCGGATGATTGCTGCGTTGCGGTTTGTCGTCGATGCGGCGCCGCGGACGAAACTCTGGTCGATCTTGATCTTGTCGAACGGCGCTTTCTTCAAATAGCCGAGCGATGAGTAACCGGTGCCGAAATCGTCGAGCGCGAGCCGCACTCCGAGCGCCTTGAGTTTCGCAAAGGTCTCGTCGGTCGAATCTCCCTCCGCAAGGAAGACGCCCTCGGTGATTTCCAGCTCGAGCCGCTCTGCTCGAACGCCGGTTTCCTTGAGGTGACTGCCGACCATGACCGCGACGTTCGGGTCATTGAATTGGAGCGGAGAGAGGTTGACCGCGACACGGACACTGTCGGGCCAGTGCGCGGCCTCTTCGAGCGAGGTGCGGAGCACCCATTCGCCGATCTTGCCGATCAAACCCGCTTCCTCGGCCAATGGAACGAATTTCGACGGCGAGATTGGCCCGCGGGTCGGGTGCTGCCATCGGACCAACGCCTCGAAACCCGAGATTTCCTCGCCGCCGGCATGGATGACCGGCTGGTAGTGGACCGATAGCTCGCCGCGCTCGATCGCTTGCCTCAGGTCGTTTTCGAGCAGCTGCCGCTCGGCGGCTTCGCTGTGCATCGACGGTTGATAAAAGCAATGTTTGCCTCGGCCCGCGCCCTTCGCTGCGTAGAGCGCAAGATCGGCATTGCGGACGAGCGCGTCAGCGCTGGCGCGGCCTGGATCGCCAATGACAATTCCGACCGAGGCGCCGATCGTCACCTTGTGACCTTCGATCATGTAGGGCCGCGAGACCTGCTCGATCAGCGTCCGGGCGAGGGATTCGAGCAAGCCGATATCGACTGCTCCTGGCAACACCGCCTGGAACTCGTCACCGCCGAGACGACCGACCTGGCCGTGGTTGCCCATGACGGACGTGAGACGCTCGGCGACTTGGCGAAGCAGCGCGTCGCCGATCGGGTGACCGAGCGTGTCATTGACGTTCTTGAAACGGTCGAGATCGATCATGAACAGCGCGCAGCCCTTCCGGCGGTGGGCAGCGTTACGCAGTGCCTCGTCCAGCGTCTGACGCATCATTGCGCGGTTGGGCAGACTGGTCAGGGAATCGAAACGTGCGAGCCGCGAGATCTCTCGCTCAGACCTTCGCTGCTCGGTGAGATCGGTGCCGATTCCACGAAAGCCCAGGAACCGCCCACGCTCGTCGAAGATCGGATTGCCTGACAAGGACCAGTGGACGTCCTGCTCGCTCGCCGGTCGAACAACGACGTCGGAGAAGGGAAAACGCGCCGAAAGGTGGAACCCGAGCGTCTTGCGCTCCTCCATCGAGCCCGAACCATTGTCCACCGACAAGAGGTCGGTAAACCTCCGGCCTAACAGCGCTTCGGGCTCGCACTGGAAATCATCGGCAAGCTGCCGCGAAACATAGGACAATGTGCCACGCGAGTCCGTTTCCCAGAACCAGCCGCGGCCGCTGTTCTCAAACTCGTCAACGAAATTTAGCGCCTTCTTTGCCTGCCATTCGAGCGCAAGCCGGCCGCGCCCTGCGAAAAGCGACCTTTCGGTGATCGCCACGCTGTAGACGACCATCAATCCGGCCATCGCGTCCACCGCGAAGCTAATCTGAGGATTGCTCGAGAAGAGGATAGTCGCTCCAAGGGCAACGACTGCGTTCACGACCGCAAGCGGGGGCGTCGAAACCGCGACGATTGAGCGCAGGAAGAAGCCGGCGCACATGGCGATGGTCACGAAGGACGGATCGGCGAGCTGCAGCGAACCCGTAGCCACGCTTGCCATCGTCCATGCGCAGCCCGTGACCGCAAGATAGCCGCACATGATCTGGACGATCGTGTGCGGGGCCATTTGAAACTTGCGCCAAAGGAGCATCATGGCTCCTGCCGCAACGTCGAACACGAGTGACACGGCAAGCGGAACTCCAACGCTGACAAGCGCGCTGTCGGTTGTTTGTGGCCGGTGCTGCACAAAGAGGCTTCCGGCAAGAATGAGATGCCCGGCAAAGATCAGCCACGGAGCGAAGGTCCAACCCGCGACTCGGCGCTCGGCCAAATTGAGTTCGGCGGTTTCCGTCTGGTCGCGCAAGTCGAACAGGAGAGCCTCGCGCGCAGTTGTGCGCGTGAGGTGAATTTCAGCTTCCGATGTCCTGCCGAAGATTCGGCGCATGGGTTCCCACTTGAGCTACTCGGCCGCATGAGCAGCCAAAGCGGGAGTCTTTACGCGCGGGAGTTAACCACCCGGCGAATGAACAGGGTTAGCAGGTGCTTAAGCTTCCTGCGGAAGGAAATCGGGCACCGAAAGATAGCGCTCGCCAGTATCGTAATTGAAGGTGAGGATGCGCTTTCCTTCCAGCTCCGGCAGCTTCTGTTCGATCCCGGCCAGAGCGGCGCCGGACGATATGCCGATCAAAAGTCCCTCCTCGCGGGCGGCACGGCGGGCCATTTCCTTCGATCTGTCGGCATCGACATCGATGATCCCGTCGAGGATGCCGGTGTTGAGGATGCTCGGCACGAAGTTCGCGCCGAGGCCCTGGATCGGGTGCGGCCCCGGGGCGCCGCCGCTCAGGATTGGCGAAAGCGCAGGTTCGACCGCATAAACCTTGAGGCTCGGCCAGACCGGTTTCAGCACCTCCGCGCAGGCCGTTATGTGGCCGCCGGTTCCCACACCGGTGATGATCGCGTCAATCGGAGTGTCGGCAAAGTCGCGCAGGATCTCCTGTGCCGTCGTGCGCCTATGCACCTCGACATTGGCAGGATTGTCGAACTGTTGCGGCATCCAGCTGCCGCCGATTTCGGACAGTAGCTCGTTGGCGCGATCGATCGAGCCCGTCATACCCTTTGAGCGGTCGGTAAGCTCGAACTGCGCGCCATAAGCAAGCATCAGTCGGCGGCGCTCGACGCTCATGCTGTCGGGCATCACCAGGATCAACTTGTACCCCTTGACTGCGGCAACCATCGCCAGTCCGATGCCGGTATTCCCCGAAGTTGGCTCGACGATCGTTCCGCCTGGCTTGAGCTTGCCCGAGCGCTCGGCTTCCTCAATCATCGCCAGTGCAATGCGGTCCTTGATCGAACCGCCCGGATTGGCCCGCTCGGATTTCATCCAGACTTCGGCGCGGTCGCCGAAAATACGGTTGATTCGGATGTGCGGCGTATTGCCGATGGTCTCGAGGACGGTCGTGGCCTTCATGCCCTAGCTCTCCTCTGCTTGTGCAGCGCACAAATCGGGTGGCTCAAAGCTTTTTGCAAGGCGCAGCTCGGGGAACCACCAGGACCAGAGGAAGACCACCGCAATGGCTCCAAATCCCCCAGCAATGACAGCGGATACCGGTCCGATCAGCGCTCCTAGGAAGCCGGATTCCGTCTCCCCGAGCTCGTTCGAAGCCGAGATGAACAGTGAGGAAACCGCGCCGACGCGCCCGCGCATCTCGTCGGGAGTGTGGAGCTGGATGAGCGATTGCCGGACGTAAACGGAGAACATGTCCGCTGCTCCCAGAAGCGCAAGGCAAACGAGGGACAGCGGCATTGACCGCGAGAAACCGAAGACGACGGTTGCTACACCGAAGACAGTAACTGCAGTCAGCATCTTCATGCCGACACCATGTTTGAGCGGCCTTATGGAAAAGAAAGCCGCCGTCAGCGTCGCGCCGACTGCCGGCGCGGCGCGCAAATGGCCGAGGCCCTCGGGACCGGAATGAAGAACGTCGCGAGCAAATACCGGCAACATCGCCGTCGCGCCGCCCAGGAGCACTGCAAAAAGATCCAGGCTGATCGCCCCAAGCACGAGCCTGTTGTGGCGCACGTATCTGAGGCCTTCGACCATTTGCGCCCATTGGTTGGGACCGCGGTTGATCGCCGCCCGCGGCACAGGACCGATCGCGAGCAGGCAGACGAAAGCAATCAGGAATAAAGCGCCGCTCGCAGCGTAGGGCGCGTAAGGAGCATAAGCATAAAGATAGCCCCCGAGAGCCGGGCCGAGGACCGCGCCGGTCTGCCAGGCAATGGAGGACAGAGCGATCGCGCGCGGCAGAATATCGCGCGGCACGAGATTGGGCGCGAGGGCGCTGAGCGCCGGGCCCGCAAATGCGCGTCCAACTCCGAGCAGCGCAGCGACTGCGTACAATGCGAGCAGAGTCGTGCTGTGCGTCCAGGCCAGCCAACCGAGCGCGACGGCACAACCGAGTTCGAGCGCGACGGCTGCCCGTGCGATCGACCGGCGGTCGAGCCGGTCCGCGGTCCAGCCGGTCACCAAGGTCAGCAGGAACAAAGGAATGAACTGGACCAGGCCGATGATCCCGAGCCGGAAGGCTGCCGCCTTGAGGCCCATCGTATGGCGCGCGATGTCATAGACCTGCCAGCCGATGACGATGACCATCGCCAGGCTGCCGATCGTCCACGTCAGGCGGGCCAGCCAGAAATAGCGGAACGTCGCAACGCGAAGCGGTTCGGGAAGAAGGCTCACGCGCGGCGCGTAGCTTCAGCTCTCCTGCGCGGCAACCGGCGGTTCCGCTGGCTTTGGGCCGAGCCGAAGACGATTGATCAACCAGGGCATGGTCAGGCCCTGCACAAGGATGGAGAAGGCGACGACGACAAAGGCAGTGAGAATGATCGCGTTGCGTTCAAAGACGGTCGGCGGAATCGCCAGCGCCAGCGCCAGCGCGAGTGCACCGCGCAAGCCACCCCAAAATAGCGTGTGCTGCAACGCGGGTTGCAGGCGCCATCGCGACCCGTGGAACAGCACGGAGAGCGGATAGATGGAGAGCGCGCGCCCGGCGAGGACAAGGATCACTGCAACTGCGGCTGCCATCGAGCCGAGACGGTGAATCGGCTGGTTTGCCACATTCATTCCAATGAGAATGAAGACGATGCTGTTGGCGAGGAACGCAAAATATTCCCACGCCCAATGCACTCGGTCGCGGCCGTGATCGGAGAAAAGGCGTGAAGGTCCGATACTGCCTGTGAGCAGCCCCGCAACCAGCGCACTGATGATTCCGGAGGCGTAGAAATGCTCTGCGATGAGGAAGGACGCGTAAGCAGCAATCGTCGTCAGGGTAATCTCGACGAGCGGATCGTCGGTTCGGCCAACGACCATCAGGATCGCTGCGCTGACGCCGAGACCGATTCCGACACCGCCAAAAAGCGTCCAGAGGAAGAAAGGCGCGACGGCTGCCGCGTTGAGGTTCGCGCCCGCAGCGATCACTGAGAGCATTGCGAAGCCGACGGCAGCGACGCCATCGTTCAGCAGGCTTTCCGCCTCAACCACCATCGAAACTCGGGGCTCGCAGCGCATCTCGCGGAAAGCGGCGATGACCGACACTGGGTCCGTCGCTGCGATCAGGACGCCGAAAAGTGATGCTCCGATCCAGCTCCAGCCGATGATGAAGTGCATTCCCGCGGCCACGACAATCGTGGCGATGGCAACGCCCGCGAAGGCCAGCGTCAGGGTCAAGGGCAGCTCGTCGCGAAAGCGGCGCCAGTCGAGCTGCAGCGCTGCCTCGAACACCAGCGGCGGAAGAAGGATGTTGAAGATCAACCCGCGCGACAGCGGCAGGTTTGGGCCATGGGGCAACAGGGCAATCAGGAAGCCAGCCGCGACCAGGCCAACGATGTAGGGCAGGCCGAGCCTGCGCGTCAGCATCGCGATCAGGCACGCGACGAGGAGCAGAACTCCCAGTGGGGCAAGCGAAACGTCATCCATGGGAAACGCGCATATCAGGCGATTTGGCGGAGGTCTGCCCTGCTGCTGCGGCGGCCGAATAAACGCGCTTCCGCCGCAAGTTCGTTCGTGTATTGTTCTTCACATGGGAAAGCCGAAATCGCGATACGTTTGCCAGGCATGCGGGTCGGTCTCGACCCGGTGGCAGGGCCAGTGCCCGGACTGCGCCGAATGGAACATGTTGGTCCAGGAAAGCGCCGAAGTATCGAGCATCTTCGCCGCCAAGCACAATCTCCAGGGCGGCGGACGAGTGATCCCGCTGGTTGGGCTGGAAACAGCTGCAGCGCTTCCCGAACGGCTGCCTAGCGGCCTCGCCGAGTTCGACCGGGCGATCGGCGGCGGGATCGTTCCGGGATCGGCGATGCTGGTCGGAGGCGATCCGGGAATCGGCAAGTCGACATTGCTGCTCCAGGTCGTCGCGCGCCTCGCCAGTAAGGGCAATAAGGTCATCTACGTCTCGGGCGAGGAATCCGCCGAGCAGGTGCGGCTCCGCGCCGTCAGGCTTGGCCTCGGCGGAGCGCCGGTGCGGCTGGCGGCAGCAACGTCGGTGCGCGACATCCTTACGACGGTCGGCGATGGCGAGCCGCCTGCGCTGCTTATCATCGACTCGATCCAGACCATGCACAGCGACCTGATCGAGGGTTCACCGGGGACCGTCAGCCAGGTTCGAGCTTCAGCGCAGGAACTGGTTCGCTTCGCCAAGGAGCGTGGGACCGCGGTGGTGCTCGTCGGCCATGTCACCAAGGACGGGACGATTGCCGGGCCGCGTGTGCTCGAGCATATGGTCGACACGGTTCTGAGCTTCGAAGGTGAGCGCAGCCACCAGTACCGAATCCTCCGCGCGATGAAGAACCGCTTCGGCGGCACCGACGAGATCGGCGTGTTCGCAATGGAGGGCGCGGGGCTGACCGAGGTGCCCAACCCCTCGGCGCTTTTCCTCACACAACGCGGCGAGCCGGTCAGCGGCACCAGCGTCTTCCCGGCGATCGAGGGCTCGCGCCCGGTTCTGGTTGAGATCCAGGCTTTGGTCGTGCGCCTCGCAAGCGGGGCGACACCGCGCCGCGCTGCAGTCGGATGGGACAGCGGACGCCTGGCGATGATCCTCGCGGTGCTGGAGGCCCGCTGCGGGCTCAGCTTCGCGACGGCGGAAGTCTATCTGAATGTCGCCGGCGGGTACCGGCTGAGCGATCCGGCTGCGGACCTCGCGGTCGCGGCGGCGTTGGTGTCGGCGCTGTCCGAGCGGCCGGTGCCGAGCGAGTGCGTCGTCTTGGGTGAGATCGCTCTGTCAGGTGAAATCCGCCCCGTCGCGCATGCGGGCTTGAGGCTGAAGGAATCCGCTAAGCTCGGATTCCAAAGCGGCTGGGTCCCGAAAGGCGTCAAGGCCGGCGAGGGGCTGGGGCTGGCTGAGTTCGCGAACTTGCGCCAGCTCGTGGATCAGGTGCTGGGGCGGTGAGCCCCCCCTTCATTTCGTTTCTCGCCGCTGCCGCGATGGCTCCATCGCTCAGGAACACTCCGCCTGCCAAAACCGGAGACAGAAAGCGGGTTCACGGCCGCTTTGCAATTCACAACGGTTCGCCGATCGGACCTATCTGGCTAATCGGCACGCTAACGCGTGATTTCTATGCATGTGCCGCGAGAGCCGAGCCGACCCAAACCGCATGCAACATGTGCGGCTCGTTCGAACGCGAAGGCTGATCTTCATTAGGTAAGCCTTTCCACTCAAAGACCGTCAGCGCGACCTATGAATTTCCGAGCAGCTCCATGAAGGCGGCTCGCGCCAGCGGGTAGCTGCGGCGGAGATGTTCGAACTTCTCAATGAACAGGTTCGGCATGAAGCTCATCGTCGCATTGGCCTCAAACAATAGCACCCGGCCGCTGGTGGTCAGGGCGAAATCCAGTCCAAAAAAATCGAGTGGCATGCGCTCGCGAACCGCGTCGAATGTCGCGCAAATCTCCGGCGGAAACGGATTTTGGCTCTCGAAGATCGCCCGTTCCTCGGCGATCAGTTCCGGTCGCGCTGCCATGAATTTGGTGCGTGCAGCGCCGTGCACGATCCAGCCGTCGGAGATGAGCATGTGCCGCAATATGCGATGCGGCCCAATGAAAAAGATTCGGAACTTACGATAGAGTCCGTCCGGGCTGCGGTAATCGACGAACTCTGTCGCAAGATGGTCTCGATCGCCTTCGAGGCCCTCGAGAGCAGGGCCGAAGGACCCGAATAAGCCGACGATATTGCCGCCATGGGTTCCGGCTCTCCGAAGAATCACCGGGCCGCCCGCCAGAATTCGCGCTGCCTCGTCACACTCGCAGCCGCGGAAGCGGACTGTCCTCGGAACGATGAGGCCCTCGATTCCCTCCAGCAACCCGGCGACCTGATCGCGCGTCGAACGCAGCACCGCGGCCGGTGGATTGATGACGCGTTGGGAAACGCCGGACAGCATCTTGTCGAGGTTTTCGAGCAGGGCGGCGCTGTCCTCGGGTTCGGTGATCATGTTGGCGATCACCCGATAGCCGTCCAAATCCGGCGGTGGGCCACTGAAGGAGTCGAGTGTGACCACGAGCCGGTGACGAACCACCTCGTCGGGAAGCAATCGGCCAAGGTCGGTGCTGCCCGAAACGAGGGTGCGACTGCGCGCGCGCCTGACCTTGTCGGAATTGTCCCCGGCGCCAAAGATGAAAAGCAAGGGTCGGTTGGTGGGCATTAGGGCGGACGATGACCCATTCCACTCATCGCCCGCAATGATGAAAAATGTTCGCTAGCAATCCACCTACGGTTCAATCCCGACCGAGTCCCGCACGACGTAGAGCGGCCGCTGCTTGGTCTCGGTCAGGATTCGCCCGACATATTCGCCGAGCACGCCCAGCGAAATCAGCTGGACTCCGCCGAGGAACAATACCGAGGTCATGATCGAGGCATAGCCGGGCACGCGATTGCCGAAGACCATCGTATCGAACGCGATGAAGCCGGCATAGCCGAGCGCGAATAAGGCGATCACCGCGCCGAGGTAGGACCAGATCCTGAGCGGCACCGTCGATGCCGAGGTGATGCCGTCGAGCGCAAGCGTCCAAAGCTTCCAGTAATTATATTTGGTCGTGCCGGTCTCGCGCTCGACACGGTCGTACTCGACCGCAGCCTGGCGGAAGCCCGCCCAGGCGAACAGGCCCTTCATGAAGCGGTTGCGCTCGGGAAGCGCGCGGATCACCTCGACGACCTTCTTGTCCATCAGTCGGAAGTCGCCGGCGTTCTTCGGAATCTTGTCCTTCGAGACTGCATTGTGCGCGCGGTAGTAGAGGCCAGCAGTCACTCGCTTCGCCCAACCGTCGCTCATCCGACAGCGACGCACTCCAAACACCATCTCGAAGCCCTCGCGCCACTTTGCGACCATTTCGGGCAGCACTTCGGGCGGGTCCTGCATGTCGACATCCATCGGAATGACGGCATTGCCGCGGGCGTGATCGAGACCGGCACTGAGGGCTGCCTCCTTGCCGAAATTGCGCGACAGGGAGAGGGCGCGAACGCGGCCATCGCGCTGGTTGGCGGCGACGATCGCAGCGAGCGTTGAGTCGCTGCTGCCATCGTCGACGAACAGGATTTCCCAGCCTTCGTCATGAGCAATGCCGTCCAGGATCGTTCCTACGCGCTCGACGAAGGGGAGAATGCAATCTTCCTCGTTCTTGACCGGAACGACGACCGAGAGGAGCGGCGCGACCATGCCGCGCTTGACCAGCTGCGCGTGGAGGTCGCCGACCGACGGCGGCGAAGCGACGAGCAAAGGTTTCTTGCGCTGTGCTGCCACTTTTTCCTCCCTTTGCGAGAAAGGCTAG
The DNA here is from genome assembly GCA_025450755.1 of Sphingomicrobium sp. Taxonomy (GTDB): domain Bacteria; phylum Pseudomonadota; class Alphaproteobacteria; order Sphingomonadales; family Sphingomonadaceae; genus Sphingomicrobium. The sequence continues at coordinate 20,725 of JANWLR010000046.1, forward strand.
GACCTAATGGTTTACGAGACCTTTACTTCTTGAGCTCCACACAGGCGGTGCAACGGGGGATTAGTGGCATATGGAGCGCGCCGTCTTCGACCGAATGGCCGAGCTCGACCAGGACCATTGGTGGTTCCTGGCGCGGCGGCGCATCTTGAAGCAGCTGATCGAGCGTGTCGTGAAGCCCCCGAAAAAGGCGCGAATTTTGGAGGTCGGCTGCGGCACGGGCCACAATCTCGCAATGCTGAAAGAGTTCGGGCGCCTCGATGCAAGCGAGCTCGACCGCTGCGCTCGGGCAGTCGCCAACAAGCGACTGCCGCGCAGGGTCAAGCAAGCAAAGCTGCCCGACCTGTCGATGTTCGAGCGTAACGGTTATGACCTCATCGCTTTGCTCGACGTGCTCGAGCATGTGCCAGACGACCTCGGCTCGCTTCGCGCAATCCATCGCCGGCTGAAGCCCGGCGGAGCGCTTCTGCTGACCGTCCCCGCCAACCCCTGGATGTGGAGCGCGCATGACGCTGCGCACCATCATTTCCGCCGCTATACCAAGAACCAGCTCAAGGAGCTGTTCCTACGCAGCGGCCTCGAGGTGCAGCTGCTGAGCTATTTCAACACCTTGCTTTATCCGCTCATTGCCGCGGCACGGATTGCGGGCAAGATCATTCGTAAGGAATCCGCCGACGACAAGTTGCCCGATGCTTCGGTCAATGCAGCGCTGAACTCGATCTTCGGCATCGAAGCATGGTTGATCGGCCGACTGCCGATGCCCTTCGGCGTCAGTCTCGTCGCCGTCGTCCGCCGCCCGGCCTGAAGTTACAACAGCCGTCGCATCCCCGCGCCCTTGCGGTTCGTTAGGGGTCCCGCCAAGGACCGCCACACGTGAATCGCGAAACCCCTGCACCAACGATAGAACAACAGGACGGCCTGCCGATCCCGCGCCGCTATTGGTCGGTCGTCAGCATCTGGCTGGCGCTTACCATGGCGGTGCTCGACGGTGCGATCGCGAACGTGGCGCTGCCAACGATTGCTCGAGAGCTCGGCGCGTCGCCCGCAAGCTCGGTCTGGGTCATCAACGCCTACCAGCTGACCATCACGATCCTGCTGCTGCCGCTCGCGGCGCTCGGCGACCGGATCGGATATAAGTGCATCTATCTTCCCGGTTTGGCACTGTTCACGCTTGGCTCGGTCGGCTGCGCGATGGGCCATACATTGACCTTGCTGATCGCCGCGCGCGTATTCCAGGGGGTCGGCGCTGCCTGCATCATGAGCATGAACGCGGCGCTCGTTCGCGCGACCTATCCGGCGAGGATGCTCGGCCGCGGCATTGGGTATAATGCGATGGTCCTGTCGATGTCGGCGGCGATCGGGCCGACGCTGGCCGCGCTGATCCTCACCGTCGGCTCGTGGCCCTGGCTGTTCCTGATCAACCTGCCGATCGGGATCGCTGCGCTGATCGTCGGCAAGAAGTCATTGCCCGAGCCGCAGGGGCACGGGCGGCCGTTCGACTGGCCTTCAGCGATCTTGAGCGGGGCGATGATGGGCTGCATCGTCTTTGGCGCCGAAGCGGTCGCTCGGGAGGGCAACCGGTTTGGCCTCGCACTCGTGGTCGCTGGCGTCATTGCCGGTGCTTCGCTGGTCTGGCGCGAGCGCGGCGAACCGCGTCCATTGATGCCGCTCGACCTCCTGAAGATCCCCATCTTTACGCTTTCGATCACGACGTCGGTGGTCTCGTTCGCAGCGCAAATGCTCGCTTATGTCGCGCTTCCATTCCTGTTCCAGAGCGTTCTCGGACGGTCGGTGATCGCAACCGGGCTGCTGATGACTCCATGGCCGATTGCCGTCGGTATTGCCGCCCCCTTTGCGGGCAGGCTGGCTGACCGGTTCAATGCCGGGCTTCTCGGCGGGATTGGCCTTGCCATTTTCGCCGCAGGGCTGTTCTTCCTGTCGCGCCTCGGCGCATCCCCCAGCGACTTCGACATTGCGTGGCGGATGGCTGTCTGCGGTCTTGGCTTCGGCCTCTTTCAGTCGCCCAACAATCGCACGATCGTCAGCGCCGCGCCCAAGCCGCGCTCGGGCGCCGCAGGCGGCATGTTGGCGACTGCTCGCCTGCTGGGCCAGACCACCGGCGCAGTTGCTGTCGGCGTCGCCTTTGATCTTGCCGGCGTGCGTGCGGCCCCGGAGCTGATGCTCGCCGCCTCCGTCGCGGCGCTCATCGCCGCTGGGCTCAGCCTGACACGGATGGGTGTCGCCCCGCCGAGCCGGGTTGCGGTCTACAAGCCGATCCTCGATTAGTCCGGGACTGGCATCGGCTGTTCCCCTAAGCTAGCGCCGAGGCAATGACTGCGCTCGACGTCTTCGTCTTCCTGTTGCTGATCGGCGGCGGCGCCATCGGCTTCGTGCGCGGCTTCGTCCACGAGGTCATCTCGTTGCTCGCCTGGGTCGTCGGCATTGCGATGCTGAAGCTGTTCCACACGCAGCTTTGGAGCGGCATCGAGAGCAGCTTCAAGACCAGCTCTGCAGCTGCTGCAGTGCTCGCCTTCGCGATCCTATTTGTCCCGAGCTTCTTGATCGTGAAGCTGCTTGCTCGGTCGCTCGGCGGAAGGACACGCAAGCACGCGGTGCTCGGCCCCTTCGATCGGACGCTGGGTGGCGGATTCGGCGCGCTCAAGGGCTTGCTCGGAGCGACTTTGTTTTTTCTTCTCGCAAATCTCGCCACCGATATGGTGTACGGCCCGCAGTCCGAACGCCCTCAGTGGATGACGAAGTCGCGCACTTATCCGCTCCTCAACGCTAGCGGGCGCGGAATCGTCGACTGGGTCCAGGCGCGGCGCCATCAGCCGCCGGTCAATTCCAAATGATCCGCCTCTACGACACGCTGACGCGCGAGAAGCGCGAATTCAGGCCTCAAGACCCCAAGCGCATCACCATGTATGTGTGCGGTCCGACCGTCTATGGGCGAGCGCACATTGGCAATGCTCGCCCGCCCGTGGTGTTCGACACGCTGGCGCGGCTGATCCGCCACGAGTTCGGCGAGAATAGCCTATTTTACGCGCGCAACGTCACCGACGTCGACGACAAGATCATCGCTTCGGCTGAAGCCGAGGGCGTCGATCCTTCTGTAATCACCGAACGCTACGAACGCTTCTATCTCGAGGACATGGCTGCGCTCAAGGTTCCGCCGCCCGATATCGCGCCGCACGCAACGCGCGAGATTGGTCCGATGATCGCGCTGATCGAGCGTCTGATCGGCTTAGGCCACGCTTATGAGGCTGAGGGTCATGTGCTTTTCAGCGTCCCGAGCGACCCCGGCTACGGCGTACTTTCGCGCCGCGATCGCGAACAGATGATTGCAGGCGCCCGTGTCGAGGTTGCGCCCTACAAGCGCGATCCATCCGATTTCATTCTGTGGAAGCCAAGCCCAGAAGGGGTGATCGGCTGGGATTCGCCATGGGGAAGGGGACGGCCCGGCTGGCACATCGAATGCTCGGCGATGATTCACGAGCATCTCGGCGAGACGATCGACATTCACGGTGGAGGGCTCGACCTTATCTTCCCGCACCACGAGAATGAGATTGCGCAGAGCCGTTGCGCGCATGCGGGCGCGCCGCTTGCTCGTTTCTGGGTCCACAATGGTTTCGTCGACATGGGCGCTGAGAAGATGTCGAAAAGCCTCGGCAACATCATTACACCGGCGGAGCTGTTGGCTGAGGGCCATCGCGGCGAGACGCTTCGGTTGGCGCTGCTTTCGGCGCATTACCGCCAGCCGCTTCCGTGGACCGGGGCATTGGTCGCCCAGGCGAAAACGATTTTAGACCGGCTCTATCGGGTTGCTGACGAAAGCGAGGCGGGCGAGATCGACGGCGAATTGGTCGATGCGCTCTTAGACGATCTCAATACGCCTGCGGCACTCGCTCGATTGCAGGCATTGGATGATCCCGCTGTGCTGAAGTCGAGTGCGCAGCTGCTTGGTCTGCTCCAGAGCTCATCTGCCGACTGGTTCCAGGGCGATGCCGACTCGTCTGGAATCGCTGCGCGGATCGCGGATCGCGCCGAAGCCAAGAAGAATCGAGACTTCATAAAGGCCGACCGAATTCGCGACGAACTCAAAGCCGAAGGCATCATTTTGGAGGATGGGCCGGACGGCACTACATGGCGGCGGGAATGAAAGGCAGCGAATGACCGCGCCGCTCTACACAACCGAAATTCTGCGGCTTGCGGCGTCGCTCTACGGTCCGCGCGAGCTCGAGCGCGTCGATGGCGGCGCTGAGCTCCGCTCGCCGACCTGCGGAAGCTGGGTCAGCATCTCAGTCCAGCTCGACGGAAACCGCCGGGTCGAAGCCATTTCCCAGCAGGTCCACGCCTGCGCGTTCGGCCAGGCTTCCGCGGCCCTGCTTGAGCGTCATGCGATCGGCCGTGCGCACGACGAGGTCAGCGACGCGCTCATCCTGCTGAGCCGCTGGCTTGCCAAGGAGCAAGATGGTCCGGGGGGCTGGCCGAACATCGAGACTCTCGAGCCGGCTCGCGAGCGAAGGGGCCGCCACGGCGCAATCCTTCTTCCGTTCAGAACCCTTCTTGCGGCGATCGAAGCCGCTCCATGAACGCCGCAAGCGCAGTCGCCGTCGACTTCCTCCGCGATGGCGCGATCATGCTTGGAGTCGCGCTGGTCTTCGTCACTTTGTTCCGCCGCCTCGGCCTCGGAGCGACCCTTGGTTACATCGTCGCCGGAGCGCTCATCGGTCCCTCGCTCCTGAATCTATTCCGCGAACCGCAAGCGATTGAGAGCGTCGCCGAAATCGGTATTGCGCTGCTGCTGTTCATCGTCGGTCTTGAGCTTCAGCCGCGGCAGCTCTGGCGCTTGCGGAGGGACATTTTCGGCCTGGGATTGGCGCAGGTTACCGTGTGCGGCGTTGCCCTCAGCCTCCTGCTTTATCTGACGCTGGGCTTGTCGCCGGAAGCTTCGTTGGCAATCGGTCTTCCGCTCGGCCTGTCTTCGACGGCGCAGGTCTTGCCGATGCTCCGCGCGGACAATGAGCTCAATACGCCCCAGGGCGAACGCGCCTTCTCGATCCTCCTGTTCCAGGATCTGTCGATCGTCCCCCTGATCACGATCATCGCCGCAATGTCGCGGGTCCCCCCGGACCCGAATGTGCCGACCGGCTGGACATTAGCGCTCTACACCCTTGTCGCGATCGCCGGGCTTGTCGCCTTCGGCCGGTTCGTCCTCAACCCCTTGTTCCGTCTCATCGGCCGCTTCGGCGAGCGCGAGCTGTTCGTGGTCGCGGGCCTCTTCACCGTTATCGGCGCCGCCGCTCTCATGCACCGCTTCGGCCTGTCCACCGCCCTTGGCGCATTCGTCGCAGGCGTGGTCCTTGCCGAATCGCCGTACCGGCACGAGATCGAAACTGACGTCGAGCCATTCCGATCGATCCTGCTCGGCCTGTTCTTCCTCTCGGTCGGAATGCTGCTCGACCTTCGGCTTATTGCCGTTCGGCCGCTTTTGGTCGTCGGTCTCGCCGGTGGAGTGATCGTCACCAAGACGATCCTCATCACCTTGTTGAGCCGTCTCTTCAAATGCGGTTGGACGCGCAGCTTCCGTCTGGGGCTTCTGCTCAGTCAGTCGGGCGAATTCGGTTTCGTCCTTTTCGCGCAGGCCGCCGCAGCAATGTTGATCGTGCCGGACACCGCATCGCTATTCAGCGCCGTCGTCACGCTGTCGATGACTGCAACCCCGTTCCTCATGCGTCTGACCGACTGGCTCGAACGACGCGAAGTCCGAAGGGATGACCTCGACGGCCCCGAGCTTTCGCCGGCGACCAGCGCAATCGTCGTTGGCTATGGCCGCTTTGGCCAGACGGTCGCACAGATGATGATGGCCAAGGGCATTGGCGTGACCATTATCGACAAGAAGCCGGCGCAGATCGAGCTCTCGGAGGAGTTCGGGACGAAGGTTTATTACGGCGACGGGGTCCGTGTGGACCTGCTCCGAGTGGCCGGTGCCGATGCGGCGCGGGTCATCGCCTTTTGCAACGACAATGAGGCGAAGGAGCTGAGCCGCTCGGCTGTCCAGGCCGTGCTCGAAGCCTTTCCGCAGGCCGCGGTGATGGTCCGCGCCTACGACCGGTTGCACCTCATAGAGCTCGATGGCCTCGATCTTGTCTTCGCAGAGCGCGAACTGTTCGAGAGCGCGGTCGCGATGGGCAGGGCGGCGCTCAAGGCGAACGCAATTCCAAGGGACGAGATCGAGCGCGTCGAGCGCGAATACCGCTCGCGCGATTGCGAGCGGCTCGAGCGCCAGGCCGCGACCGGTGACATCAAGGCAGGCTGGGATCGTGCGTTCACGCCCGAGCGGCCTCTGCCCGGAGAGGAAATCCCGACGCCCTCCTAACCCTCGCCGCGCTCCGCCAGATGCTTCTCCAGCGCCTCGACGATGGCATCGACCACGTCCTTGTGCGCGCCGACGCCGCTTTTCACATGGATATGCGCTTCCTCGTAGGACGGCCGGCGCTCGGCAGCGAGCCGCTCCAGGACGAGTTTGGCGTCTCCGTTGCGAAGCTGCGCCCTCGTGTCGCGGCGCGATGTGCGCTCGGCGAGAATTTCGACGGGCGCGTCGAGCCACACAGTGATCGACCGTTGATTCAGCAACTGGCGCGTTCCCGGATCTATATAGGCGCCGCCGCCTGTGGCGATCACCCGCACATCACCCTCAACGAGGCGGGCGACGAGCCGCCGCTCGCCATCGCGGAAGTCCACCTCCCCATAACGCTCGAACACCTCGGCCGCCGGGTAGCCGGCAGCGCCCTCGATTTCCTCGTCGGTGTCGACGAACGACAGGCCGAGACGCCGGGCCAGCCGCCGCCCGACGGTCGATTTTCCTACGCCCATCAACCCGACCAGCACCACCGGGCGGTCGAGACGATTACCCAATTGCGTCACGAGAAGGGACTATACAGCGGCTTCACTGCTCGGCAAAAGCCGCATCCATGTCCCGATTGCTAGTGCTCATCGTCCTCGTCGTCATCATCCTTGGCGCGTTGGTCTTTCTTTCAACTGTGCCCAAGCAGCAGCCGACCCACACGATCGAAGTCGCCGTTCCCCAAAGCTCGGCAGCTGGAGGCAATGCGCATTAAGCCCCTATTGATTGCGTCAGCTGCGGTAGTCCTGGCGCTGCCGGCAATTGCGCAACAGGCGGCTTCGCCGCAAGCCACTCCGGCAACGACTCGGCCACCCGATCAGGCGGCGACGGCTGACAATTCGACGCAGACGGAAAGCGCTGCTGAAGGCGGCGCCGACGAGACAGCGGTCGAAGAAGTCTCGAACGCCAATCTTGTTCAGCCGAGTCCCGCAGTCGAATATCCCGGCTGGGCTCGCCGCGATCCGTGGAAAGTCGGTGCGATCCGACCGAGCGACGCCGGGCTCGGCGACGATGCGTGGGGCACGACAAGCGGTACCTACCTGACGACGTTGATGCGGCGGATGCATACGCCGCTCGCCTCGCGCTGGCTGCATATTGCCCTTCGTGACGCGCTTCTGGCGAGGCTGCACGCACCTTCCGACGTCCATCCCGTCGACTGGACCGCCGAGCGCGCCTGGCTGCTGCTTCGCATGGGCGAGGCCGATGCCGCGCGAATGCTCGTCGCCGGCGTCGATACGGACCGCTTTACACCAAAGATGGTGCAGGTCGCGGTCCAGAGCGCTCTTGCCAACGCCGACGCGCCGGCGCTTTGCCCGCTCGAGGATGGCATCAAGCAATATGATTCCAACGTCCTTGCACTGGTGCGTGCGATGTGTGCCTCGCTTGCAGGCGAACCCGACAACGCATCCGCGATGATCGACCAGGCGCGGCGCTACGGACGCATCGGCGGGGTCGATCTTTCGCTCGCGGAGAAGGTTGTCGGGGCCGGCGGAAATGGCGGACGCTCGGCAACGATCGAATGGGATCCCGTCGATTCGCTCACTGCCTGGCGGTTCGGACTCGCCACCGGTACCGGAATGGTGATCCCCGACAGGCTCATCAATGCGTCCTCGCTGCAGCTTCGCGCCTTCGAGGCGCGAGCGCCTTTGCTGACACCGCAACAACGGCTCCCGTCCGCGCAGATCGCGGCCGGCCTTGGAGTCTTCTCGTCGCAGACGATGGTCGACCTGTATTCGGCGATCTACGACACAACGGACCCGGGTGATCTTCCCGACAGCGATGCGTGGCAGCTGCGGCAGGCATTCGTCGGAAAGGACCAGGACACCAGGCTTGCGGCAATCCGTAAGCTCCTGGGAATCGGAAGGGACAATCTCAGCAAGGAAGCTGCAAGGGCGCTCGTGGCGCGCGCCGCGACCCTCGTAGAACCCGACTCCAAGCTCGCCAAGGACGCGCCCGACCTCATCTCGGCAATGCTGGCCGGCGGCTACGACCAGGCGGCGGCGCGCTGGATTGCGGCCGTCACTCGGATGGACGAGGCCGACAACGATCGCTGTTGGGCGATGCTTGCGCTCTCGGCGCCGAATTTCGCCGACATCGGAACCAGCCGGATCACGAGTTTTATCGGCCGCGATAACAGTCGCGACCATGTTCGAAGCGCGCTTCTTGTTGCCGGTCTCGCGGGTCTTGGCAGGATCAGCGCCGACGCCGCCAATTCGCTCAATCGAAAATATAACCTCGGACTTGGCCATGTGACCAGTTGGACCAGGGCCGTCGATGCGGCGGCCCGCCGCGGCGACACCGGCACCATCCTGGTCCTCGCCGGCACGGGTTTCCAGACACCCTATCTTGACCAGGTGCCCCCTTCACACCTGTACCATGTGATCGCCGCGCTCGACCGGGAGAACCTGAATTTCACGGCGCGGATGATCGCAGCCGAGGCCCTGTCACGGACGTGACTCGGGAAAAGACTTCACGGAGGTGAGCCCCGACGATCGAGCTCTGGTCGATCGCTTCCTCGACATGATGGCCGCCGAAGCGGGCGCGTCGCGGCATACGCTTGCAGCCTATCGAAACGACCTCGAGCGCTCGGCGGAGGGCATGGGATGCCTCGGCCAGGCCTCGTCGGACGACCTGTCACGCCTCGGCGCCGAATGGGCCGAGCTTGCACCCGCAACGGTCGCCCGTCGCTCCGCCGCGCTTCGCCGCTTCTTCGGCTTTCTGGTCGAGGACGGGCTGAGAAAGGACGATCCGTCCGATGCGCTTCCGAGGCCGCGCTTCGAGCGTCCTCTTCCGAGGATTCTCGAGCCCAATGAAGTCGAGCGAATGTTCGAGGCGGCGGAGGACCGCGCCGCAAGCGGCGAGCTGGCTGCGATGCGCAATCTCGCATTGATCGAATTGCTCTACGGGTCGGGTCTTCGGGCAAGCGAACTGGTCAGCCTGCCGCGCGGAGCCGTCCGTCCCGGCCAACCATTCCTCATGGTTCGGGGTAAGGGTTCAAAAGAAAGGCTGGTACCGATCTCCTCGCGCGCTCAAGCGGCGGTCGCCAAATGGCTGGAAGTCGCGCCCGGGGGCAGGCCTTGGCTGTTCCCGAGCGGCAAGAACCATCTCAGCCGAGTGCGGCTGTTTCAAATTGTCCGCGCAATGGCCGCCGACGCAGGAATCGCTCCCGAACGCGTCAGCCCCCACGTGCTCCGCCACGCATTTGCAACGCATCTGCTGTCGGGCGGTGCCGACCTTCGCGTGCTGCAGTCGTTGCTTGGCCATGCCGATATCGCGACCACCCAAATCTACACGCATGTCGATAGCGCGCGCCTCGTCGAGTTGGTCAACACTCGGCACCCGCTGGCGACCCGGACGCGTTGACCTCGACCGCAGCTTCCGCCTAGGCCCCGCTCCGAATGCAAACCTATCTCGATTTCGAAAAGCCGATTGCGGAGCTCGAAACGCGTGTTCGCGAGTTGCGTCAGACGGCGAACAGCTCCGATATCGATATCGATGCCGAAGTCGGCAGGTTGGAAGCCAAGGCCGACAAGCTGCTCAAGGACACTTATGCCAAGCTGACGCCATGGCAGAAGGCGCAGGTCGCCAGGCACCCCGATCGTCCGCATTTCAAGGATTATGTCGCGGGCATCGCCGACGATTTTCTTGCACTCGCGGGCGATCGCTCCTTTGCCGATGATCCGGCCATCGTCGGCGGCCTTGCGCGGATCGACGGTCGCCGAGTGATGCTCATCGGCCACGAAAAGGGCGAAGACACTGCCTCGCGGCTGAAGCACAATTTCGGCATGGCCAAGCCCGAAGGATATCGAAAGGCGGTCCGGCTGATGCGGCTTGCCGACCAGTTCGGCATTCCGGTCGTAACCCTCGTCGATACGCCGGGTGCCTTTCCCGGAGTGCAGGCCGAAGAGCGTGGCCAGGCCGAGGCGATCGCCCGGTCCACCGAGGAATGCCTATCGCTCAGGGTTCCGATGATTGCGGTCGTCGTAGGCGAAGGCGGCTCGGGGGGCGCCGTGGCGATCGCGACTGCCAACCGCGTGCTGATGTTCGAGAATGCGGTCTATTCGGTGATCTCGCCCGAAGGCTGTGCTTCGATCCTGTGGCGCACGGCCGACAAGGCAGCAGATGCCGCGGAGGCGATGAAGATCACTGCGGCCGACCTTCAGGCGCTTGGCGTCATCGACCGCATTGTCACTGAACCTTTGGGCGGAGCGCATCGCGACCCCGACTCTGCAATTGGCGCCTTGAAGGGGGCCCTTGTCGAAGAGCTCGACGGATGCGGCAAGCTCGGCCCTGACGAGCTCCGTGCGCAGCGCCGAGCCAAGTTCCTCGCGATCGGCTGATTGCGCAAAGAAATAGCAAGGAAGCCGGTCCAGTCATTTCCCGTTCAAACTGGCGGCGCTTAGTTCGGCGCCGGAACGGCAAAAGTGGGCTCACTTGATGCGTAGGACCATTTTGTTGCTGGCTGCCGCGGCGCTGGCGTTCACGCCTGCCGCTGCGCAAAGGCTTCATTATCTCGATCCGCAGGATGTCGCCGAAGCTCAGCGCGACAATGCGGCGATGGTGCAAGAGCTCGGCGGTGCCGAGGGCGGTCCTCGCGCGACTTATGTGGATTTCGTCGGCCATCGCGTCGCCGCTTACTCGGGCATCGCCAGTCCGGCGAAGGAGTTGCATTTCGTCACTCTCAACTCGGCCGTCGAGAACGCCTTTTCGGTACCCGGCGGCTATGTCTACGTCACGCGACAGCTGATGGCATTGATGGATGACGAATCCGAGCTCGCGTTCGCGCTAGGCCATGAGGTGGGTCATGTCGCGGCCAATCACGCGCATATCCGCGAACAATATGCCGAGCAGAACACCGCCGGCGTGTTCGGGCAGATTCTCGGTGCGATATTCGGGCCCGGAGCCGCCGACATGATCCAGGCGCGCTCGGCGCTCGATATCCTGAGTTTCTCGCGGGAGCAGGAATATGAAGCCGACACGCTCGGCCTCAGATATATGATCCAGGCCGGCTACGATCCTGCCGGCGCGGCCGAGGTCCTTGCTGCCTTGAGCCGCCAAAGCGCGTTGCAGTCGCGGGTCGAGGGGCGAACCAATCGGCGAATCCCGGAATGGGCGAGCACCCATCCGTTGAGCGAGAATCGCATGGAGCGTGCCTTGTCCGAAGCGCAGGCGACCGGACGCCTCGGAAAGGGCATTCGGAACCGCGATACGTTCCTCAACGAGATCGAAGGCCTCTATGTCGACGACGATCCGGCACAGGGCGTCATCGAAGGCGCCAACTTCACGCATCCGGACCTTAAGATTCAATTCACCGTGCCGCAGGGATATCTGATGTCCAACGGAGCCGACGCGGTGACGATCTCGGGCTCGGCGGGCAAGGCGCAATTCCGGCAGGGGCCGCCCAATCTCGATCAGGCAATATCATTTGCGTATCGGCTGCTGACTCGTGACCAGTTCCAGATTCGATATCCCGCCCCGCAGCGGCTGACGATCAATGGGATGGCGGCAGCGATCACGACTGCTCGGGTAAATACCGATTCCGGGCTGATCGATGCGAGCGTCGCCGCATATCAATGGGATCCGCGACGGGTCTATTATTTCGTCATGCTTGCGCCGGGCGGCTACGGCGTGTCGCCGTTCCAGTCGATGATCAGGTCCCTTCGGCGGATCACGCCCGCCGAGGCTGCGGCGATCCGCCCGCGAGTCATCCATGTCGAGACGGTTCGCCCGGGCGATACGGTGCAGTCGCTGGCAAGCCGGATGGCTTACCGCGATTTCAAGCTGGAGCGGTTCCTGTCCTTGAATGGCCTGACGGCGAACGCGGCACTGGCGTCAGGCCAAAAGGTCAAGTTGATCGTATACGGGATGCGACGGGGCTGAACGCCAGACTCGGATCAGGGCATGTAGGTGTTTGCCGAGTTTCCGAGCTTGCCCCACATTCCACCGACGCCGCCGCCAAGCGACTCGAGGCCGCCCATCATCGCAATGACGATGAGGGCCGCAATCAACCCATATTCGATCGCAGTTGCTCCGCGCTTATCCGCGCCGAGGTTGCGGAATATTCTTCGGATAGCGATCACGCCACCCTCCTCTGGTCCACGTCCACGCTGCGGGTTTATGACAGGTTGGGTTAACAACTCTTGCCAGCTGCAGGGTTAACGCCGCTTCAGCGCTTGTCTCCTGTCCATGTGGCGAAATGCAGAATTTCGAACTTTTCGTGGGTTCGCGAGCCATC
>JANWLR010000047.1 GCA_025450755.1 Sphingomicrobium sp.
CTGGCCAGGAAACCGTCTTCCTGGCCGTAGAACAGGACGTGAAGCCGGCCGCCCGCCTGGCGCTCGGCAAGCCCGACTGTCGACGATGCCAGTGTCCAGTTGAACGGAGGCGGTGATGTGCGATCACTAAACCCCGTATCGTAGATCAGCCGCCCAGGGGTGAGCTGCGCGCCTGACATTCGCCCCCAGATTGCGCGCGCCTCGTCATATTTGCCCGCAGCGGTCAGCGTGTTGAGCAGCGGAGGCAGCCAGGACGCACTTGCCGATTTCTCGCGCGGGTCCGCGAGGGCAAGAAGCGCCGGAACCGTCCCGGCGTTAGACGCGAGCGCCGCAAGCGCCTCGTCGGCAAGCATCGGATTGGTTCGAAACAAACGGCGAAGTGCAGGCCAATTCGCGGGATTGGCAGCATAAGCTGCAAGATAAGGGCCGACGACGCTCGGACCGTTCGGCGCCAGTCGCGCAAGCGCGGCTACCTCGTGCAGTCCGCGCTCGGAATCTCCGGTGCGGAAATATCGGTCGGCCAGAAAATATGCGGCTGCGAGCGAACGGGGATCGCGCCATTGTGCCGCTTCAAATGCTTCTTGGGCCACACTGCCTTTGCCCGCGAGCTCGGCCTGGACCCCGCGCACGAGGAAGGGTTCGGGCGCGAGCGGTTCTTTCCGGGCAGCGTCGACGATCATCGAAAAAGCCGAGGCAGGAACAGGCTGGCGGTGCCGGGAAGCGACGGCAATCTTCGTCATCGCAGCCGATATCTCCGCCGCCGGATGTCCCTTCCAGATCCGGACTGCGAGGTCAGGCTTCGATCCGGCAAACGCCAGGATCGCGGCATTCCGGACGATCTCAACGCTTATCAGCAGCGCTATCAAGATGGCGATGGTGCGCCTTGCCGTCATTCGCCCCCCGCGCCGCTGTTTGCTGTCAGGCGTCAGTCTCCACGGGAGGGTTGTCGGTCCTGCCCTCCTCCACGTGCGGTATCATCAGGATTTCGGTCTTCTTCAGTCGTCCCTTGGTGCCATAGCCATAGCCATAGCCATAGCTATATCCATAGCAACCGTAGTCCGACCCGAGGGTCGCAAAGTTCGGCGTATCCGGCGCCGCAAGCGACCTGTCGCAAGCGATGGACCCACCGCGCGTATCGGCACAGGCACTAGAACGACGATTCCGACGAGAGACACGAGAGCCGACAAACTACGGGGGCGCATGACCTGAAAACACGACCGCTCCTCGTACCAGTGCTGGCGACTGACCAAAGTCGACGAAAGCAGGACCATAACGCCTTTTTTTGGCACAATGCTCAAATCAATCGCGTGCTCCACTATAGATCAAGATCAGCGGGCCGTAGCCAGCAGCCACCTTTCGTTGCCTTCAATTCCTAACGCGCTCAGAATCCCGGTGCGATAGGCGCCGGTATCGATTCCTATGCGGTTAGGCCGCTCGTCGATTTCCTCGGAAATTGTGTGGCCGTGAACGACGACGAAACCGTGATCGCTATCGTCGAGCAGGAATGGCTCCCGGATCCAGCGAAGGTCCGATTGGCGCTGCTGATTGAGCTCAATGCCGGGCCTGATGCCGGCATGCACGAAGAGATAATCGCCGAAGCGGCAGCTATCGACAAAGCTTTCGAGGAACTGGATATGCTCTTTCGGAATGGCATTCCGGACAAGTTCCAGCGCCTCCTCATCATTGAGGTGCGTGAACTGGGCCGGGTCGACGCCGTAGCTTTCCAGGCATTCTGAACCGCCAAAACAGCACCACTTGGTGATCAGTTCGGCGTCGCCGCGAAGAATGCGAAGCAGCACTTCCTCGTGATTGCCGAGGAGGAACACCGGGTGAATTCCTTCCCGCCGATAGGTCCTCAGACGCTCTAAAACGTGGGCGGAGCTAGGACCACGATCGATGAGGTCCCCGACGAAGACCAGGAGCGTTTTGCCGGCGGGCCGGTGTTGAAGTTCGGCATGGATTTTCGCGAGCAGCTCCTCGAGCAAGTCGAGGCGACCGTGAACGTCTCCGACTGCGTAAGCCCTGTAACCGGGAGTACCGGCTGGGCCATCGTGGCGCCGAGGAGAGCGATTCAGCATCAAGCCGCCGTTCGTCCCTCAAGTCCGGCAATGACGTCGAGGTAGGCACTCACTACATGTTCCTCGCTAAATCGATCCTGAACCGTACGACGCGCCTGCTCACCCATGGCAAGACGCTTCCCTGACGGCAAATCGGCCAAGCGCCGCATCGCTTCAGCCAGGGATCCTGCATCGCGGACTCGGTAAAGGTAGCCCTTCACTCCATCTTTTACGACATCGCGGGAACCGGGCGCATCGGCAGCGATCAGCGGGCGGGCCATGGCTGCGTAGCCGGCGGCCTTGAGGGCCTGGATCAAGCCGACCCTGAAATTGGCGATGTTCCAGTCGCTGTTGGCCGAAAGGACGATCCGCCGCGACAGGGCCCGTCCCTCAGGCGCTAAGCAGTTGGAAGCGTGGGATTTCCACGTCGAACGCGCTTCCGTCCTCGTCAACCATCCGGTAGGTTCCGCTCATCGCGCCGCTCGGCGTATCGAGCGGACAGCCTGAGACATAGTCGAAGCTGGCGCCGGGAGCGATCAGAGGCATTTCCCCGACGACGCCTTCGCCGACGACCTCGTGAACCGTTCCGCGCCCATCGATGATGGTCCAGCTGCGCGACAACAGCTGCACCGCGACCTCGGCGCCATTTTCGATCCGCACATGATATGACCAAAACCAACGGTTGCTCGATGGGTCGGATTGCTCCGCGAGGAAACTGACGGCGACGCGCACCGCGATTCCGCGGGTCACGGCGAGATTCGGGAAGAGCATGGCCATTGCGTCGGTGGTCACGGAAATGAGCCTAGGCGAGTCCACCAGCGCGGCGCAACCGGGTGACGAGCCTTTCGCGTGCTTCCGCAAGCGGACGCGATCGATCGGTTAAAAGATCGCGCAGGAGGAAATGGCCGGTGAGGTCGAGTCCCTGCGCGATCTCCGGCCATGACGCGCGGCCGCCTTCACGAACGAACGACGGCAGCGGCAGCAGCTTGCCGGCATAGGGTTCGGCTTCGGCGGCGCTGACGGCGCGGCCGGATTTGCGGCTGACCGCGATAAGATTGTCCTTATTGCCCGTGACCGCGCACCGGTCGAGATCGAGCCCGAACCCGAGCTCCGCTAGCATGAGCAGCTCGTAACGGACCAGGGCCGCGCCCCAGCCGCTCGCTGACGAAGCTGCCTCGACCGCGTCCAGCAGACCTTCCAGTGCCTGGTAAAGCCGTGGATAGGGCTGGCCCTCAGGAAGAGCCGTCGCGGTAAGCACCGTGGCCCATTCGATTGCCGCTGCGAGGAGCGGCTCGGACAGCAGAGGGCCGCGGCTATGGATGAGCTCGATTGCCGCCTGCGGAAGCTGAGTTTCGGTCCGCGCGGAAAGCTGGGCTTGGACCATGTTTCCTGCAATCAGGACGGGCCGCATGTGCCGCCCGCGTGCGCCGCGAACATAAGCGGCGACCAGTCCCTGCTCGGGGGTCATGAGCCGCACGATGGCACCATGTTCGCCGTGGCCGCGCAGGGTACAGACGATTGCTTGAGTTTCGGTCCTCATCCGCGTGGGTGAAAATAATCGTATAGCTGTCGCGCCATCGCCTTGCTGATTCCAGGCGCTTTTTCGAGATCGTCCAGAGCAGCCCCCTTCACCGCGCGAGCCGTGCCGAAATGCATCAGCAGCGAGCGCTTCCGGTTCGGGCCGATGCCGGGAACCTCGTCGAGGGTCGAGGTGGTGAGGCTTTTCGAACGCTTTGCCCTGTGCGCGTCGATCGCAAATCTGTGAGCTTCGTCGCGCAAGCGCTGGAGATAGAACAATAAAGCCGAGTTGGTTGGAAGAGTGATCTCCCTGCCACCGGGCAGGTGGAAGACTTCACGTCCCTCGCGGCCGTGGTGCGGGCCCTTGGCAACGCCGACGACGGGCACATCGTGGACCCCCATCTCCTCCATCACCTCACAGACTGCCGACAGCTGCCCCCTGCCGCCGTCGATCAGCAGCAAGTCCGGCCATTCGCCGGTCTGCCGGTCGGGATCCTCCTTCTCGAGTCGGGCGAACCGGCGCTCCAGAACCTCGCGCATCATCGCGAAGTCGTCGCCGGGCTGAGTCTCCGGCCGCTTGATGTTGAACTTGCGGTAGTTGTTCTTACGAAAGCCCTCGGGGCCGGCGACGATCATTGCACCAATCGCGTTCGTGCCCATGATGTGGCTGTTGTCGTAGACTTCTATGCGCTTTGGCACGTCGGCCAGCTCGAAAGTTTCTGCCAGGTCGTGCAAGATCTTGCCCTGGGTTGTCGTCTCCGCGAGGCGCCTGTCGAGCGCTTCCTCTGCATTGCGCTTCGCCTGGTCGAGCAGCTTGCGGCGGGCGCCGCGCTGCGGAATTTCGATCACCACCTTGCGTTCCGCCCGCTCTGACAGTGCCTCTTCAAGCAGCTCGCGATCGGCGATCTCGCGATCGACCAGGATGCGTCGCGGCGGCGGCATGTCTTCGTAGAACTGGACTAGAAAGCTAGACAAAACCTCACCTTCCGGGACATCGTTGGTATGCATTGGGAAGAAAGCGCGATGACCCCAATTCTGCCCGCCACGGATGAAGAAGGCCTGGATCGACATGGATCCCGCCTTGCACGCAAGCGCAAAGACGTCGGCGTCGCCAAGCCCTTCCGCGTGGACGGTCTGGCTGCCCTGAATGTAGGTCAAAGCGCGCAATCGATCGCGGTAGACCGCGGCCAATTCATAATCCTGCTTCTCGGCGGCCTGAACCATCAGCTTGGACAGACGAGACTGGACACCCGTCGACTTGCCGGCGAGGAATTCCTTCGCCTCATCGACCAGTTCGCCATATTCGCCCGCGTCGATACGGCCCACGCACGGCGCCGAACAACGCTTGATCTGATACAGAAGGCAGGGCCGCGAGCGGTTTGCGAAAAAACTGTCCGAACAGCTTCTTAGCAGGAACAGCTTCTGGAGCGCATTAAGCGTCCGGGTGACCGATCCGGCGCTCGCGAAGGGACCATAATATTGCCCTTTTATCCGCCGCGCGCCCCGGTGCTTCTGGATGCGCGGGAACTCGTGATCCTCCCGTAGAAGAATGAAGGGAAAGCTTTTGTCGTCCCTCAGCAGCACGTTATACGGAGGCCGGAAGCGCTTAATCAGCTGTGCTTCCAGGAGAAGCGCCTCGGCCTCGGTGCGCGTCGTAACGATCGTCATCGAGCGCGTCTGCGCAACCATACGCTGCAGCCGCTTCGGTAGTTTCGTGACCTGCGTGTAATTGGTGACGCGGTTCTTCAGCGCCCGCGCCTTGCCGACGTAGAGCACGTCGCCGCGCGCATCCTGCATTCGGTACACGCCCGGACGCGACGGCAGCGTCTTCAGCACTTCGCGGATCGCGGCCACCCCCGCTTCGAGGTCCGGCAAATCCGCTCCCCGCACTGCGTAGGTCGCCTGTTCCTCGTTGAAGCGCTCGGCGGCTCCTGGATGATCGGGACGGTCGGCCTTGCTCACTCTTCCGAGATAAGCACTAGCCCGTGCAAGCGCGAGAGGTCAGGCGGCAGCGCGCGCCTGCTCCTCTTCGTCGAGCATCCACTCGACACAGGCGCGTGCGTGGATCGCGGTCGTGTCGTAGACCGGAAGGACGTTCGCCTTCACGTCGACCGCGAGCACCAGCTCAGTGCAGCCAAGAACGACCGCCTGGACCCTCTGCTTGGCCAGTTCAGTGATCAACGTCTTGAGCTTGCGCTGGCTGTCGCGAATGACTCGCCCGGCGGCGAGCTCTTCGAAGATGATCCGGTCAACTTCGTCGATCCACGGCTGCTCGATCGGAACCAAGGTAATTCCCCGCGCTTCCAGCCGGCTGCGGACGTGCGGCTCCAGCATTGTGAATCGGGTACCGAGCAGCGCCACTTGCTTGCGGCCGTCGCCGACAAGTTTGTCGGCGGTCGCATCGCCGATATGGAGCATCGGGACGCCGATGTTCGCAGCGACGGCCTCATAGACTTTGTGGCCGGTGTTGGAGGTGATGATCACGCCATCCGCGCCAGCCGCTTCCAGACGCTTCGCGGCCTCCAGCGTCACCTTGGCAACGCCGTCCCAGTCGCCCGACAGCTCCATCTCCGCGAAGGGCGCGAGGTCGAGGCTCTCAATGGCCAGCCGTGCGCTATGCAGACCGCCGAGACGCTGCGCGATGCCGCGGTTGATGTGCTCGTAGTAGAGCGCTGTCGATGACCAGCTCGTGCCGCCAACGATGCCCAGCTTTCGCAATGATCGAACCCCCGGAATAAAGCTGCAGCTTCTCAGCCAACTCAGGAGAGCCGACAAGCGGTGAATGGCCGATTTACCGTCAAGTGAATCGCATTTGCGCCAAGCCGTTCAGCCCAACGCTTTTCCAGATTGCGAAAACTGCTCGGGTCTAGCCGAGGGCTTTCACAATCTCCTCAACCATCTTCTTGGCGTCGGACAGCAGCATCATCGTGTTGTCGCGATAGAACAGCTCATTGTCGACGCCGGCATAGCCGACGCCCCCCATCGACCGCTTCACGAACAGCACGGTCCGCGCCTTCTCCACATCGAGCACCGGCATGCCGTAGATCGGCGAGCTCTTGTCGGTGCGCGCGGCCGGGTTGGTGACGTCATTGGCGCCGATCACGAAGGCAACGTCGGTCTGGGCGAACTCGCTATTGATGTCTTCCAGCTCGAACACCTCGTCGTAGGGGACATTGGCCTCTGCCAGCAGCACGTTCATGTGCCCGGGCATGCGCCCCGCGACCGGATGGATCGCATATTTGACCCGTACACCCTCGGCCTTGAGCTTGTCGGCCATTTCCTTGAGCGCGTGCTGCGCCTGGCTGACCGCCATTCCGTAGCCCGGCACAATGATCACCTGGTCGGCCTGCTTCATCAGGAAGGCCGCGTCCTCAGCCGAGCCGCGCTTCCACGGCCGGTCGATCGCTTCAGCCGCCGCTCCGGATATCGCCTCCCCGCCGAATCCACCGGAAATCACCGAGATGAAGCTGCGGTTCATCGCGCGGCACATGATGTACGAAAGGATCGCGCCCGAGCTTCCGACCAGCGCTCCGGTAATGATCATCGCGCTATTGTGCAGGGTGAAGCCCATCGCCGCCGCGGCCCATCCCGAATAGCTGTTCAGCATCGAGATCACGACCGGCATGTCCGCGCCGCCGATCGGAATGATCAGCAGGAAACCGATGGCGAAGCTGAGGCCCGCAACGGTGAAGTACACCCACGGCGCCTGGTCCTGCGTGAAGTAGGCGATGAGGCCGATGATAGCGACCAAAGTTCCGAGATTGATCAAGTGCCTGAGCGGCAGGATGATCGGCTTGCCCGACATATTGCCGTTGAGCTTGAGGAAGGCGATCACCGAGCCGGAAAAGGTGACCGCACCGATTGCGACGCCAAGACCCATTTCCACGCGACTGCCGGGGATGATCAGTCCGGGGCCGTAGGTGATTCCGAATGCTTCCGGGTTGAGGAAGGCCGCCGTTCCGACCAGCACTGCCGCCATTCCGACCAGGCTGTGAAACGCCGCAACCAGCTGCGGCATCGCGGTCATCTGAATCTTGCGGGCAGTGACCAGGCCGATCCCGCCGCCGACCACCATTGCCGCGACGATTTCCGGCAACGACGCGATGTGGTGCGTCGCGCGCGTCGTCAGCACGGCAATCGCCATGCCGATCATTCCGATGCGATTGCCTCGACGGCTGCTCTCGGGGCTCGACAGTCCCCTTAGCGCGAGGATGAAGCACACGCCCGCGACGAGATAGGCGAGCAGCACCCAGGCCGGCTGTGCGTGGGCAGCCTCAGCCATGAGTCTTGTCCTCTTGGCGCTCCCGCCTCCTGTACATCGAAAGCATGCGCTGTGTGACGGCGAAGCCGCCGAAGATATTCACGCTTGCGAGCGCGACAGCGACGAGCCCAAGCCATTTCGAGCTAATGCTGCCGGCCGCTGCCGCGGCGATCAGCGCGCCGACGACGATCACCGAGGAAATGGCGTTGGTGACGCTCATCAGCGGCGTGTGGAGCGCTGGGGTTACCGACCAGACGACGTAATAACCGACGAAGCAGGCAAGCACGAAGATCGACAGGATGGAAATGAAGTCCATGACCCCTCCCGCTAGTGTTCAGCTTTTGTGGCGGGTCGTCCTGGAACTGTCGAGTGGCAGATCGTCGTGATTCGGCTGTTAATCGTCACGCGGTTATCAATTTTATAACCTTTTCGCGCGCATGCGTGAGGCACCTTAGGAAAGGAAGCCGAACGCAAGTGTCGAAGCGGAGCGATCAAGGCCTCGAACGCAAGCCATGGAAGCTGTTGCTTTGGACGGCTTTGGCTGGACTTGTCTTCGGGCTCATCGGCTTCGGCGACATTTTCGAAGACTGGCTGCGCGTCGCGCGCAACAGCTTCCACATGCACCAGGCGAGCAGACAGATTGTCTTCGTCGCGATCGACGACAAGGCGCTCCATGAGATCGGCAACTGGCCCTGGCAGCGAAAGATCGATGCCCAGCTCACCGACCGACTGACCGCGCTTGGGGCAAAGCGGATCTTCTTCGACATCAATTTCAGCTTCCCGTCGAGCGATCGACGGCAGGACGAAGCGTTCGCAAGCGCTCTCGACCGTTCGGGCCGCGTGACCCTTGCGGCGCGGGCGAGGACGGGCTTGCAGGGAACAGTCATCAACGACGGCCCGCTGCCGATGTTCACGCGGCATGCGAGCGTCGGATTGATCAGCGTCCAATACAATTATCAGAACGCGGCGTGGCACCTTCCCTATGCACTCAAGATGGGCGGAAAACTGGTCCCATCCCTGGCAAGTGCGATCGCCGGGGTCGGAGGTCCTGACGGACAGAGCTTCCCGGTCGATTATTCGATTCAGCCGTCGACGATCCCGCAATATTCCGCGGCCGACGTGCTGACCGGCAAGATTTCGGCCAAGATCCTCGCCGGACGCGACGTCGTGGTCGGAACGGCAACGGATGCCGTGGGCGACCAGGTTTTCGTTCCGGGCTACGGCCGGGGCTTCGGATCCCAGGTCCACATCATTGGCGCCGAAACGCTGAAGCAGGGCCGGCCGCTCGATCTCGGCTGGCTCCCAGCCTTTGTCGTCGGCTTGGCCGCCGCCGCCGCCATGTTGCTCCGGCGGCGTCTTGCCGAACGGTGGGCCATCTCTACCTCTACCTTCGCGTTCCTGCTCGTCGCGCCGGGTTTCATGGAAGCGCGGCTGATCTTCGCCAATGTGACTCCGGGCCTGTTTGTCCTGCTGACGGTGGCGTCCGCGCTCGGTTGGCGCCGATATCGCACGCGCGGCCTGGTGAACCAGGTCTCCAACCTTCCCAACCTCAATGCACTTCGGGCAAATCGCCAGGGCCGCAGCCAGGCGCTCGTTGCAGCGCGAATTCTCAATTACGAGGAAATTGTCGCGGCCCTCCCGCCGAATGGCGAACGGCACCTCATCGATCAGATCGTATCACGCCTGAACGTCGGTTCGCCGGGACGGGTTCTCTACCAGGGCGATGGCGGCATCTTCGCCTGGTTCGAGGATCCCCGCCAACCATTCGGGAACCATCTCGAAGCACTCTATGCCCTCTTCCGAAATCCCGCGCGTGTCGCCGGTCTCTCAATGGACCTCACGATCGCCTTTGGTGTCGAAGTTGGCAGCGGCCGATCGATTCACAACCGCCTGGCGAGCGCGCTTGTCGCGGCCGAGGAGGCTGCCCACGACGGACTGAAGTGGAAATATCACGATCCGGAGACGCTCGAGAACGCTTCCTGGAAGCTGTCGATGCTCAGTCAGCTCGACGAGGCGATCGATCGGGGTGAAGTCTGGGTCGCCTATCAACCCAAGCTCGATCTCGCTTCGCGCCGGATCGTGGGTGCCGAGGCGTTGGCGCGATGGACCCATCCGGAAAAGGGGCCGATCGCGGCTTCGGAATTCGTCGCCGCGGCCGAACAGCACAATCGGATCGGCAAGCTTACCGATTTCGTTCTCGAGAAGGCGGTCGGCGCAGCAGCCGAGATCAACCGGCGCGGTGTCGACTTCGAAATGGCGGTGAACCTTTCGGCGCGGCTGCTCGCCGACAAGGGATTCACGCTAAGGCTGTCTGCGCTTCTCGCGCGACACGGGCTCGCGCCCGGGCATTTGACTCTCGAGCTGACGGAAACCGCCGCGTTGACGGGGAGCGGCGAAGGCCTCGACATGATCACGCGCCTTCGTGACCTCGGCGTCAACATCGCGATCGACGATTACGGGACCGGACTTTCGACGCTTGATTACCTCAAGAAGATCCCGGCAAACGAGATCAAGATCGACCAGAGCTTCGTCAAAGGCATTGTCGACAACCGCAGCGACCGCCTGATGGTCCAGTCGACCATCGGCCTTGCCCACTCGCTCGGGCGCAAGGTCGTCGCCGAGGGCGTCGAGCATCGAGACATCCTCGACCTGCTGATCGAGATGAGCTGCGACGTTGCTCAAGGCTTCGCGATCGGACGTCCGATGAGCCTTGAAAGCCTGACCAGGCGCGTCTCTTCCGAGCGCAAGCGCACCGCCGCCTAACACCTCTTACCCATCGATATGGATCATTCTTCTTTCGCCCCAGCGTCGTCCTCTTGGTTAATTGTTTGCTAACCATAACGATTAAGGTTAATACTGCCCCTGACTGCCGAATCGCAGTGCAACTAGGGGTAATGACAATGAAGAAGGTCAAAGGCGGCCGCAGCTTCTGGAATTGGCTCATGGGTTCTGGCTGGACCAACTTGGGCAGCAACGGCTGAAACCCGCTCCTGACTAGCTGAAGTCAGGCCTCAAATCAGACAGTTACAAGGCGCTCGCCAATGTCCGCGGGCGCCTTGCTTTGCGCCCCGCTTCGAGAACCGGTCGGTAGAATCCCTCCGCAAAAATGCCTAACGGCTTGCTAACCATATTGCTTAACGAATAGCGTGTGCATCGGCCGAATCGCCGGTGGGCAAAGGGGGTTTCAATGAAGAAGGCAAAAACAGTTCGCAGCTTCTGGGACTGGCTGATGGGTTCTGGCTGGACCAATCTCGGCAGCAACGGCTGAACTTAAGACGAGTCATTCAATCAACGAAGCGCCTGCCATCGGTGGGCGCTTTTTCTTTTTGCCGCTTACCCCGACGCTGGTGCGATCACCATGCGCAAGCTAGGCGGCGTGCATGCTTCGCCAGTCGAGCGCCATGCTGTCAATAGGTGCAACGCATCCGGGATTGACGGAAATCACCGAGGATGTGCGCGAATTCGTCGCGCGCAGCGGCATTCAAGATGGACTTCTAACCTTGTTCTGCCGTCACACTTCGGCATCCCTCCTCATCCAGGAAAATGCCGCGCCCGCCGCGCGGCGTGATCTCGAGGCCTACTTCAGCCGCCTTGCGCCGGAAAATGGCCCCTATGAGCACAACGACGAGGGGCTGGACGACATGCCGGCGCACTTGCGTTCGGCGCTTACCGCGACTGAGCTGTCGATCCCCGTGGCAGAGGGCCGGCTGCTACTCGGGACGTGGCAGGGCATTTTCCTTTTCGAGCACCGTCGAAGCACGCCCGAGCGCGAAATCGCTCTCCATTTGGTCGGCGAATGAGCCTTCAGTCAGTCAAGGCGTGGCTGGCGGCGAACGCGCCCGATCTCCCCTTGATCGAGGTTGAAGGGACGACTGCCACCGTCGATACCGCGGCAGAGGCGCTCGGAGTGCAGCCGGGTCGCATTGCCAAGACCCTGGCGGTGCGCGCAGGCGACCACCTGTTCCTGCTTTGCACACGCGGAGATGCACGGCTCGACAACCGGAAGTGCAAAGACGAGTTCGGCGCAAGGCCGCGAATGCTGGGGGCGGAGGAGACGCTCGAACTGACCGGCCATCCGATCGGTGGCGTCTGTCCGTTCGGTCTCATCAGGCCGCTGCCAATCTATCTCGACGTGACGCTTCAGTCATTTGACGTCGTCTACCCAGCCGGAGGATCGCTCAACACCTCGGTCGAGGTGCCCACCGAGCGGCTGTTCGAACTGGTTGGCGACCGCTGGGTCGACCTATGCGTTATGCGAGGCGAAGCGAGCGGGGCCCAGCTTTTCGGGCAAAACGTCAGCGACAGGCCAGACATCCCCGAAGATCAGTGAAGCGGTGATCGTCGCCATTGCCGGCGACGTCTGAAGGCCAAAGCCGCCCTGCCCTGCCAGCCAGAAGAAGCCCAGAGCATCCTGCGCGAAACCCGCCGCCGGGTGTTTATCCGGCGTGAAGGTCCTTAAGCCAGCCCATTTGCTATGGATCTGGCGCACCTGGACGATCGTGCGCTCCCCCATTCGATACGCGGCAAGCGCGACCTCATAATCATCAGGTTGAGCGTCCATGGGCTCGCTCGGCACCTCATCCATTGGCGATGCGAACAGCCGCCCGCTTTCGGGGGCAAAATATAATTCGTCGCCCATGGTCTTCGCAAATGGCAGGCTCTCCAGTTCGATGCCCGGCGGCGCATCGAAGGTGATGATTGTCCGGCGCTTGGGCTCGAGCCCTATCGGCCGCACCCCCGCCAGAATCGCGATCCGGTCCGCCCACGACCCTGCGGCGTTGACGAGAAGTGGCGCAACGAAGCTTTCGCCCTTGTCGCTGCTGACCGTCCAAATGCCTCCCCGCCGTTCGATTGAGGCGACCCTGACAC
>JANWLR010000048.1 GCA_025450755.1 Sphingomicrobium sp.
AGGATTGTCCAGCGCACGGATCCACGGGGCTATGATTATTATTGGTTCGGCCTCGGTCCGATGGTCGAAACGCCAGGCCATTTGACGGACCTCGAAGCGGTCGCTGACGGCTATATTTCGGTCAGCCCGCTTCACCTCGACCTGACGCACGAAAACTCGCTGGCCGCACTGGCCGACGGCTTCACTACTGAAGCCTAGCAGCTTGGAAAGGGCTTAGCGGCCGCGCTCGCCGCGCTGACCGCTCGTCGGCGGCGGGGGCGGCGGCGCATTCGTCGATGCCGCAAGCCAGGTCTCGCTTGCTCCGCAAGAGCTCGTCAGGGCCAGCGACTGGCCGGCCTCGAACGGACCCGCATAAGGGACGCATTCCTGAGCCGCCCCGTTAATGAGGCTAAGCTGACCGTTCGCGCGCTTCAGCCCTTGGCTGGCCATCTCATCCCTCCGGCACAGCGGATGCGCCCCGCACAGACATGCAAACCCTTCGTGCATAGAGAAGGTTCGTTCCACCAGCCCGGTGATGAATTTTTGCGTCTTGTTGCACGCTCGCGTAAAGTGTCGCCCGCCAAACTGTTCAGTTCGCCAAGGCCGTCGCTGCCTGCCGCTCGCCGGCGTCCCCTCGAAGCCGCTGCGCCTCCAGCCAACTCTGGAACATCAGGATCGACCAGAGTTTGAACTGCTCGCGCGGATTGCCACAGAGGAGCTCGCTCCAGGATTGTCTGACCGCGTCCGCGTGGAAGAAACCTTCCTCGCGCAGCCGGCGCTCATCGACCAGCGCCTCGGCCCAGTCGCGCAACGGGCCGCGGAGCCAATCGCCCACCGGTATCCCGAACCCCATTTTGGGCCGTTCGATCAGAGCCGGCGGAACATGCCGGTAGAGCACCTTCTTCAAGATCCATTTCGTCGTGCTTCCGCGGATTTTGAGGTCGAGGGGCAAGCGCCAGGCGAACTCGACCACTTCCGGGTCGAGTAACGGCATCCGTGTTTCAAGCGAGACTGCCATCGCCGCCCGGTCGACCTTCACCAATATGTCATCCGTCAGATATCCGAGCATGTCTTGCGCCATCATCCGCTCGACGCCGTTTAGCCCGGCCAGCTCGGGGGCATCGAGCATCGGAGGTGCGCTTTCGGGAACGAAACCCACCACAACGGAAGCGGGATCGTGCCACTGGGTCAGCATATATTCGTAAAGCTCTTCAAGCGTTTCGCTGCGCAGCATCGGAACGCCCTTGTGGACCTTCTCGCCGAGCCTCGCGACTTGCATCCAGCGCGGAATCATCGCTGCAGCGGCATCACCCAGGCTCGTCCAGGTCGAGGCTGAGACCAATGTCAGGATTCGCGCCGCCGCAGCGCGGAGCGGCATCGGGATCGCAGCGATCTTATCCCAGAACGTTGCAGTCAGGAGGTAGCGATCATATCCGCCGAAAAGCTCGTCTCCACCGTCTCCCGAAAGCGATACGGTGACGTGCTGCCGCGCGAGCGCGGAGACCAGATGGGTCGGGATTTGCGAGGGATCGGCGAACGGCTCGTCGTACATTGTCGGAAGTCGCGGAATGACGTCCATCACCTGCTCGGCCGTCACATAGAGCTCCGTGTGGTCGGTCCCGAGATGCCGGGCGACCTCCTTCGCGTGCTCGGCTTCGTTATAGGATTTCTCGTTAAAGCCGATGGTGAACGTCTTGACCGGCTGCGGCGAAATCTTCTGCATGACCGCAACGACGGTTGAAGAATCGACACCGCCGGACAGGAATGCGCCGAGCGGCACATCGGACATCATTTGGCGGCCAACCGCGCGCTCGAGGATTCGCTCCAGCTCATCGGCGGCTTGGTCGGGGCTAAGGGCGATCGGGTTGGAAGCGCCGTTGCGAGCGATCTCCGCACCCGACCAATATGCCTCGATGACCGGGTCCTGCCCTCCCTCGCCTAACGTCAGGAGCGTACCGGGCGGAAGCTTCGATATGCCGAGATAGATCGACCGGGGAGCCGGTACGTCGAGATAGCGAACAAGCAGCCCTATGGCTTCCCGATCGATTTCAGGATCGAATTCCGGATGCTGTCGGAAGGCCTTGAGCTCGGACGCGAACAGGAAAGGACTTTGCGGGCCGTGCTGTCGGCCGTAATAGAGAGGCTTCTCTCCGAGGCGGTCCCGCGCCAGCGTCAAGGTGCGTTGCTTCCTGTCCCACAGACCGAAGGCGAACATGCCGCTGGCTCGCCCAAGCGTCTCCTTGATGCCCCAGAAATCGAACCCGGCAAGCAGTGTTTCCGTGTCCGAATGGCCGCGCCACCCAACCTTATGCCCGGCATCCAGCAGTTCGCGGCGAAGCTCGGTATGATTGTAGATCTCGCCATTGAATGTGATCAGGAAGCGGCCGCTTGAGCTGTGCATCGGCTGGTGGCCAGCCGGAGAAAGGTCGACGATCGAAAGCCGCCGATGACCAAGGCCGATGGCCGCCTCCTCATCGATCCAGATGCCCTCGTCGTCCGGCCCGCGGTGCGCGAGCGAGTTCGTCATCAGGCGGAGGTCATGCGCCGACACGCCCCGGGGACTGAGCACTCCTGCGATGCCGCACATATAAGCTCCATAATGCCTGGCCGGCGTTTCGCACAATCGACCCGCTCGCCGTGAGCCTTGGAGCTCTGGCGTTCGCGATCTTCATCACGGTCGTTGCCGGGGAATGCGGTTCATCAATCCGGTAATCTCGATCGCTGCGGCGGCGAGCTCGCCAAGCGCAATGTCCTGCCTCGTCCGCGCCAAACCGCCTTCAGATGCCGCCCTGCACGGGCTCGTACCCCGCCTCGCGCAGGCGCAGCGACAGTTCCGTGCCCGTGAGCCGCGCGAGCTCGCCATCTTCGGAACGGATGACGAAGTTGGCCCCGTGCCGGCCCTCGCTGAAGAAGGGATAGCTGCCAATCGCGACCCCCGGATGCGCTGCCTCGGTCTCGCGCAAGAGGTCGGCGACGTCGCTTTCGGCAGCTCGCGCACCGATCGTGACAGAGACAATCGGGCGTCCACCCTTTAGTCTTCCGGTCAGGCCTTCGAGCATGCTCGCGGCGATGTTCGGCACGCCGGCAAGGATGAACACATTGCCCATCCTGATCCCCGGAGCGCCCGAATAAGGGTTGCGGATCAGCTCGGCTCCTTCCGGCACCCTCGCCATGCGCAACCGCGCATCGGTCAGGCCACCCGGCCGGTTCAGATAATAATTCTCGAGGATTCGGCGCGCCTCGGAATGGATGACGACCGGGACACCAAAAGCTGCCGCCATGGCATCGACTGTGATGTCATCGTGGGTCGGCCCGATCCCGCCCGTCGTAAACAGATAATCATGAGAGGCTCGCAATGCGTTCACTGAGTCCGCAATCCGGTCGGTCTGGTCCGGAACGACCCTCACCTCCGCCAGCCGGATTCCCTGCTCATTCAGCCACATCGCCACCTGGGCAATATTCTTGTCCTGGGTCCGACCCGACAAAATTTCATCGCCGATCACAAGCAGCGCGGCGGTCCAGATTTTCTCTTGTTCGGTCACGCCAACCATGACCTCGTTCGAACGTTGCAGGCGCTCATTGGAGTGGGGGGTGCTCCATCTCGTTTTCCGGTTTTGGCGCCTGTCGGCTCGTTTGTGTCGGGCATCGCGGTCGTCTTTTCCTTCATCTTCCTGGCGCTTCAAGTCCGTCAGTCCAATCGCGACCAAAGATCGCTCATTCAGCAGTGAGGTCGTGTCTGGCGGAAGAATTTGCGCCTGAGGGATCCCGGTGACTTCTTGGAGGTCAGTGCCTATCTTGGCTCCATGACTCAATATATCAGCGTTGCGGCCGACGACCGGATTGAAGCGAAGAGCGGTATCATCAAGCTGCATGGGGCCGAAGGCTTCGCCGGAATGCGGCGCGCGGGCCGGCTCGCCGCCGAGATCCTCGATGCGCTGGCTCCGCACGTCGTTCCCGGCGTCTCTACCCACGAACTCGACGAGATCGTCTACAAGATGACGCTGGATTCCGGTGGAATTCCAGCGACGCTCGGCTATCGCGGTTACACGAGGAGCTGCTGCGTCTCGATCAACCATGTCGTCTGCCACGGCATTCCCGCCGAAAAGACGCTCAAGGAGGGCGACATCGTCAACATCGACGTCACCCCGATCCTCGACGGCTGGCATGGCGATTCGAGCCGGATGTATCTGGTGGGTGACGTGCCGTTGAAGGCGCGCAAGCTCGTCGACGTCACCTACGAATGCCTGATGCTTGGCCTCGAGCAGGCGAAGCCCGGCAACCATTTGGGCGACATCGCCAATGCAATCCAGCGCCATGCCGAATCCCACCGCTACAGCGTGGTTCGCGACTTCTGCGGTCATGGCGTCGGGCGGGTATTCCACGACAGTCCCGAGGTGGTCCATGCCGGGCGTCCCGGAACCGGACCCGAGCTCAAGCCGGGCATGATCTTTACCGTCGAGCCGATGATCAACATCGGCCGGGCGGACGTGAAGGTGCTCGAGGACGGCTGGACCGCCGTCACCCGCGATCGTTCACTCTCGGCCCAGTTCGAGCATTCGATCGGGATCACCGATTCGGGCTGTGAGATCTTTACCACGAGCCCGGCCGGTCTCGACAAGCCTCCCTACGCCTGACCCCCGTTCGTCGGCCCGTCGAAAAACCGGGGGCTCGGCTTGACGACTGCTGCTACCCCCTTGATCAAGCGGCGGAATCCTTGGGGGGAAATAGATGCTTGAGATCGCGCATTTGTGTCACACTTATGCCAACGGAACCGTTGCGCTGGATGAGGTGAGCCTGTCGATCCCGCGTGGAATGTACGGCCTGCTCGGCCCCAACGGCGCCGGAAAGTCGACCCTGATGCGCACCGTCGCGACGCTCCAGCAGCCGACCGCGGGCACGATCAAGTTCGGCGAGATCGACGTCCTCGCCGACCCGGAGCGGCTTCGCAAAACGCTCGGCTATCTGCCGCAGGATTTCGGAGTCTACCCGCGTGTCTCGGCCTACGCGATGCTCGACCAGCTCGCCGTCCTTAAGGGCATCACCGGTTCAGGCGAGCGCCGGTCAGTCGTCGAATCCCTCCTCCAGATGACCAACCTCTGGGCTGTTCGCAACAAATCGATCGCCGGTTTCTCGGGCGGCATGCGGCAGCGCTTCGGGATCGCCCAGGCGCTGATCGGCAGCCCTGAGCTGATCATCGTGGATGAGCCGACCGCGGGCCTTGACCCCGAGGAGCGCAACCGCTTCCTCAACCTGCTCGCCGGCATCGGCGACAATGTCGTCGTCATCCTTTCGACCCACATCGTCGACGATGTGGCCGACCTTTGTCCGCTCATGGCGGTGCTCGCCAATGGCAAGGTCCAGCTTGAGGGCAAGCCCGCGGACCTGATCATGGCAACGCGCGGCAAGATCTGGAAGAAGGTCATCAGCCGCGACGAGCTTGAAGACTATCAGTCGAAATACGAGGTCATCTCGACCCGGTTGCTTGCCGGCAATTCGGTGATCCACGTGCTCTCGGACGTGCGGCCGGATGGGTTCGAGCCGGTCGAAGGCGGCCTCGAGGACGTCTACTTCTCGACCCTCTCGACGCTGCGCCGGGCGGCCTGACGGGAGAGCCGGAAGTGCTTTTCGGGATCGCCGGTTTCGAGGTCCGGTATCAGTTCCGCAACCCCGTCTTCTGGGTTGCGGTCGCCATTTTCTTCCTGATGGGTTTCGGGATCACCGCCAGCGAGAATATCAGCATCGGTACTCCCGGCGGCGTTCACGAGAACGCTCCCAATGCGATTGCGGCGGCAACCGCCGTCTTCTCGCTTTTCTACGTGTTCGTGGTCACTGCGTTCGTCGCCAATGCGATCGTCCGCGACGATGCCACCGGCTTCTCTCCTATCGTCCGGGCGACTTGCGTCACTGCAAGACAGATCGTCATCGGCCGCTTCATTGGCGGACTGATCGTCGCGTGGCTCGGCTATCTCGTCCTGCCCGTCGGCATGTGGGCGGGGTCGGTCATGCCCTGGGTCGATCCGGAGACAATCGGCCCCCAGGTCTTCTCTTATTATTCCTGGCCGTTCCTGATCTTCGCCATCCCGAACATCTTCCTCATCTGCGCGGTGCTATTTGCGCTCGCGACCGTGCTGCGGTCGATGATGGCTGCTTATATCGGCGCGATCGTTCTTGTGATGGGCTACCTCATTACGAGCAGCGTCCTCAGCCAGAAGATCGAATATCGCGACTCGGCCGCGCGCTGGGAGCCGCTGGGCACCGGCGCTCTTGGACAGGCTACGCGCTACTGGACCCAGAGCGAGCTCAACAGCCGCCTCATCGATTTTTCCGGAACGATGCTGTTCAACCGGATCTGGGCGGTCCTGCTCGGCATCCTGTTCCTCGGCCTCACCCTGTGGCGCTTCTCGATGACCGAACGGGCGCCATCGCGCTGGCGACTGCGCCGTCTCGCCAAGCGCCAGCAACGCGAAGTGGCAGTCGCCGCCGCTCCCGCGGAGCTCGGCGGCGAGAAGGTCGTCGCACGAAATGCAGTCCCATCGCGAGCGGTGCAATTCATCACCCGGCTTCGCGTCGAAGTCCGACAGGTGCTCACCAGCCCGGGATTGATCATTCTGACGCTTCTGGCCATCGCCTTCACCGGCCTGGTCCTGTGGGTCTCGCGGTCGGCCTACGGAACGTCCGATCATCCGACGGTCGCTGCGACCATCACCGGCGTCATGGGCGGCTCCGCGCTTTTCCTGCTGATGATTGCAGCCTTCTATGGCGGTGAACTCGTCTGGCGTGAACGCGACCGTCGGATGAACGAGCTGATCGATTCCACTGCAGTTCCGAGCTGGGTGATCACCGTCCCGAAGATGATCGCGATCTTCCTTGTCTTGCTGATCGTCAATCTCGCCGCGGCGCTGACCGGAATGGCTTATCAGCTTATCGAAGGTGCGCGGACCCTCGGCGTGGCGGATTATGTCGCCTGGTTCATCCTG
Organism: Sphingomicrobium sp.; assembly: GCA_025450755.1. Classification (GTDB taxonomy): domain Bacteria; phylum Pseudomonadota; class Alphaproteobacteria; order Sphingomonadales; family Sphingomonadaceae; genus Sphingomicrobium. The sequence goes on from JANWLR010000048.1 coordinate 6,957, forward strand.
CCCGCTGCCGTCGACGGGCTTCTGATCGCGATCCTGGCCGTCTTCATCCAGGTTCTCAGCCCGAACAAATATCTCGGCTGGGGAATCCTCTTTGTCTGGTTCGTGCTCGGCATTTTCCTGAACAATATGGGCTACGGGAACCCGCTCTATACTTACGACCGGTCGCCCAATGTGCCGCTTAGCGACTTCGTCGGCGCGGGCAGCTTCTGGAAAGGCGCAGCGGTCTTCCAATTTTACTGGTTCTGCTTTGCGATCATCCTTATGGTGCTCGCTCACCTGCTTTGGCCGCGCGGCACCGATCTTGCGCTTCGAAGCCGACTGCGCCGCTTGCCGCAAGCAGTGACCGCGCCAGCTGTCGCGATCATGGCCGTTGCGGCCGTTGCGATGGCCGGAACCGGTGCGTTCGGTTACTACAACATCAAGGTCCTCAACCGCTACCAGACTAGCGACGAGGCAGAGAAATTCAGGGCGGATTACGAGCGCAAGTACCTCAAGTATGAAAAGCTCCCGCAGCCCTCCGTCACGAAGGTAACCCTCGACGTCCGGCTGTTCCCCAGGCAGCGGCTTTTGCTGACCGACGGGCGCTACGACCTCGTCAACAAGACCAATGCGCCGCTCAACGAAATCCACGTACGGCAGCTGGATCCCGACCTCCAGTTCCTCAGGCTCGACGTCGCCGGAGCGCACCTTGCCTCATATGATTTGAAATTCGGCTACCGAATCTACCGCTTCGACAGGCCGCTTGCTCCCGGCGCGATGACCAGCCTGACCTTCAGGTCGCGGCTCTGGCGCCGCGGCTTCACCGCGTTCACCCCGGATACGGACGTTATTGAAAACGGCACATTCGTGAACAATTTCGAGTTCGCTCCAGAAATCGGAATGAACCGCCAAAATCTCCTGACAGACCGCGCCAAGCGCCGCCGCCAGCATCTCCCGCCCGATCTGCGCGAGGCCAAGCTCGAGGACATGTCCGCAACGGCGCACAATTATATCGGTTCTGACTGGGTGCAGTCGGAGATCCGGCTCACCACCGATGCCGACCAGACTCCGATCGCTCCTGGAAGCCGGTTTTCAGATGCGACCAGCAACGGGCGAAGGACCGCGACCTTCGTTAGCACTGCGCCGATCCTGAACTTCTTCTCGATCCAGTCGGCCGACTATCGTGTCGCGAGCACCGTCCACAACGGCATCCGCGAAACCGTTTATGATCACGCCGGGCACGACTGGAATGTGCCGAAGATGCTGCGCGCCATCAGCAGCGCACTCGACTATTATCGCGCGCACTTCGGGCCCTATCAGTTCAATTATGCGCGGATCGTCGAATTCCCCGGCTACGCCAGCTTCGCCCAGGCCTTCGCCGGAACCATGCCTTATTCGGAATCGATCGGCTTTAACGCCAAGACCGACGATCCGACCAAGATCGATTTCACAACTTATGTGATCGCCCATGAAATGGCGCACCAATATTGGGCCCATCAGGTCGTCGGTGCAGACATGCAAGGCAGCACGATGCTGAGTGAGACGCTCGCTCAATATTCGGCGCTGATGGTGATGAAGCACCTCTACGGACCGGACAAGATCCGCCGCTTCCTCAAATATGAGCTCGACGCTTATCTGCAGAGCCGAAAGGGCGAAGCGGTCGAGGAAGTCCCGCTCGAGCGGGTCGAGAACCAGCAGTACATCCACTACCGCAAGGGCTCGTTGGTGATGTACCTGCTGCAAGAGCGCCTCGGCGAGGATGCCGTTGACCGAGCACTCGCTCGCTTCGACGCCAAGTGGCGCTTCAAGGGTCCGCCCTATCCGCGGTCGATCGACCTCGTCGACGAGTTCCGCAAGGAAGCAAAGACGCCCGAGCAGCAGCAGCTGATTACCGATCTTTTCGAGCGGATCACGATCTACGATCTCAAGGTCACCGACGCCAAGACGCGCAAGGATGCGACCGGCTGGACGACGATGCTCACCGTCAACGCTGACAAATTCTACGCCGACGGCAAGGGCGAAGAAACGCGTACCAGGCTTGCCGAACCGATCGAGATCGGCCTGTTCACCGAGCGGCCGGGGATCGGTGCCTTCTCGAGCAAGGACGTCGTCATGATGGAGCGCCGGCCGATCCACAGCGGCGTTCAGGAGATTCTCATCCATTCGACGAAGAGGCCGGCCTTCGCTGGTGTCGACCCCTATAATTTCTACATCGACCGCAACAGCGACGACAATGTGAAGGACGTCTCGGCGAGCTGAGTTTGCACTTCAAGCGTGAGGCGCAAGCTTCCGGGATTTCAGCCATTCCGACCAGCCGGCGATAAACGCCTGCTGCGTCGTTCCGAGCTCCTGCATGATTGCCGCATTCGTCGTCTTGTCGAGCAGCGAAATGAGCTTTGCGCGTCCGTACTTCTTGTCCAGATAAGCAACCATCGAGCCTGAGAAGCCGTATTTTTCGCTGCCCGACCAGGCGTCCGCCAGTCCTGTCGGCCCTTTCCCCGAACCTAGCGCCGCCTGCGCACGCGCCAGTCTCTTATCGTCGAGTTGGCCCGAGACATAGGTCGCAAGCCCTTCGATGAACCAGGCCGCATCGTCCAGCCCCGTGAAATCATGTGTCGGATTGTATTGGCCGTGGATCACGTGGGTGAGCTCGTGGCGCATGATCTGTTTCGCTTCGTCCACGTCGCCGGGTTTGTGGTCGCAGGCGTCCTTGGCCCAGGCGGTTGGGCTCAACATGATCAGCCGATCGTAAACCCCCGCGCCGACCATCCAGCACTGGCTCGGCGTCACTCCCCAGGCTGCTGGGATTGCAGCGTCGAACTCCTTGCGGCTGCCGACGATCGTCACTGCAACCGAGTTGACGAACGGCTTGCCGAAGAATTTTTCGATCGCGCGGCGAGAGATGTCGGCTTCGGCTTGAAGCGGCGCGGAAGCCGCGTCGGACGCCGGGGTAATGAAAGAGAAGGTCGCGGACGGCTGTGCAGTCGCCGAGCCGATGAGGGCGAGTACGGCGAGGAGGCTAGTCATGGGACCTCTTCTGAAATGGATTGGATGTGCCTTACTGTATTATCTTAATAGCACACCGCTGCGTCGACTCAAAGGAGAAACGCGACAAAGCGTTCACCCAACTTATTGACACAATTGTAAGTAAATGAGAGCTAGGACAAATCGAGGAGAACCGGTTTTAGTGGCCATGTTCCGCCACCCGATCGCAATCGCGCCCGAAGATATCGACCACATGGGTCATGTGAACAATGCCGTGTACCTCAAATGGGTGCAGGAGGCGGTGATCGATTATTGGTCGAGCGTCGCTCCGCCGGGCGCGGTCGCCGGCCACCTGTGGGTCGCGCTGAAGCACGAGATCACCTATTTGAGGCCGACCTTCCTCCAGGACAATGTCGTTGCCGAGGTGATCGCCGAAAAGGTCGAGGGCGCCCGCGCCTTCTTCCGGACCGTGCTTCGTCGCGGGGACGAGAAGCTGAGCGAGATCCAGAGCTGCTGGTGCTGTCTCGATGCGGCGACGAAACGGCCGGCACGGCTCGCCCGCGAGGTGATCGGGCGTTTCCTTCCGCCATCCGCTTAAGCGAAGACGCGCGCAATTCGACAGCAAGCGTTGAATCTTGCGAATCGGATCGGGCGCTATCCTTCCTGCCAGCCGCGAACCGCATCCTTTCTCATCGGTGCCGCGCATCGACGGCAATAGCTGCGCCGCTTGCCTTCAAGGTCGAGATAGGCTCGCCCACGCGAACGACTGTGGCCGATCACTTTGCAGAATAAGCGAAAACAAGAGCGAAGCATCAGAAGGGCGCGATCAACATCACTATCGAGCGCCACAACGGTCCCCCGAGCAATCAGTGCCGCGGGACCGCATTACCCCGTGTCCCCAGAAGGGACTTGGGGTGAAATTCGGCTAGGCGTCACGGGGATGCGCACCATCAGTTCGTCACTGGTTGCCGAACCGCGGCTGGCTTGACTAAGTGTCTTACTTGCATCATACACACCCCACACCGGCGCTTGTCGATTCGTAGAATTTCGATTGCAACCTCAACGCGACGAACCGAGCCTTGGTGAGGACGCGGCACGTGATAAAGCGCGCCGTCAGTGGCTCATCAACTCCAAGAACCGCGGCGGTGAGGCCTGTCACCGCCTGGGAGGAAGTTAAGGCATGAACTTCCGGAACGTCTCTTCCTGGTGCATCCGCAATCCCGTCTTCCCGATCGTGCTCTTCGTGGCCTTCATGCTGGCGGGACTGATCTCCTTTGCCCGGATGCAGGTGAATAACGCGCCGGACATCGATTTTCCCGCGGCGGTTGTGGACGTGGTGCAGCCGGGCGCCGCCCCAAATGAGATGGAGACGCAGATCACCCAGCGGGTCGAATCTGCGATCCGGGGCGTGAACGGCGTCGATGAGATGAGCAGTACGGTGACGGAGGGCGACAGTCAGACCTTCGTCCAGTTCCAGCTCGGAACTCCGACCGATCGCGCCGTCAACGATGTGCGCAACGCCGTTGCCCAGATCCGCAGCACGCTTCCTGACGGCATCCTCGAACCGCAGATTACACGGGTCGATGCCGAGAACGAGCCAATCTCCTATGTCGGAGCGACGACCACCGACATGACGCTCGAAGAGCTCAGCTGGTACATTGACGATACGATCGCAAAGCGCCTGCTTGGCCTTCCGGGAATCGCTTCGGTGCAGCGCGTCGGCGGAGTTGACCGAACGATCAGGGTGATCCTCGACCCACACGCTCTCCAAGCTCAGGGGATAACTGCGGCCGAGGTCAACCAGCAGCTCCGCCAGAGCAACATGAATGGAGCCGGGGGCCGGGCCGAGATTGCCGGTTCCGAGCAGTCACTGCGCGTGATCGGCAACGCCGATACCGCATATCAATTGTCGCAGACCCAGATCGCGCTCCCGGCCGGGCGATTCGTCCGTCTGTCCGATCTTGGCGAGGTGAAGGATACCAACAGCGAGCAACGCTCGCTCGCGATGATGAACGGACACCAGGTCGTCACCTTCATGGTCCAGCGCTCCAAGGGCTCATCTGAGGTCACTGCATATGAGTCCATGTGGAAGGAGCTTCGCAAGCTCGAGAAGGAGGATCCTCGGATTCACTTCTCCGAAGTCTTCACCCGGGTCGATTACACCAAGGCGCAATACCGGTCCGCGATGGAAGGCCTGATCGAGGGCGCGATCCTCGCCGTTCTCGTCGTCCTCCTGTTCCTCCGCGACATCCGCGCGACCATGATTTCCGCAGTCGCGATCCCGCTCTCGGCAATCCCGTCCTTCTGGCTGATGACCATGATGGGAATCACGCTCAACTTCATGTCGACCATGGCCATGGGCCTAGTCTCGGGCGTGCTTGTCGATGACGCGATCGTTGAGATCGAGAATATCGTCCGCCACATGCGCATGGGCAAATCGGCTTACCAGGCGGCGCTCGACGCCGCAGACGAGATCGGCCTTGCAGTCCTCGCGACAACGATGGCGATCGTTGCCGTCTTCTTTCCCGTCGCCCTGATGCCCGGGATCGCAGGCCAATATTTCAAGGCGTTCGGCTTCACCGTCGTGCTGTCGGTTCTGATGAGCCTGTTCGTCGCGCGGATGATCACGCCGCTGATCTCCGCTTATTTCCTCCGCTCGCACGGCAAGCAACCGCACGCGGCGTGGAAATGGATGGACCTCTACCTCAAGGTCCTGAACTGGAGCCTGGATACGACAAAGACCCACGCGCTGCTTGAGAAGTTGCCAAAGCCGGCGCGCAGGTTCGGCTATTATGCGATAGGCTTCATCCTCCTGCTGCTGGTGTTCGCGGCGTTCATCGCCGGCACTGGAGCGGCGATGGCGGGCTTAGGCAAGCTTGCATGGAACGGAGCGATCACATTCGTGCTCGCCCTGCTCGTCGGCGGCGGAATTGCGTACGGCGCCGGCAAGCTCATCGGATTTGGCGCGCGTCGGGTCGCAAGCAGCGGATTTGCGAACTGGCATGGAATCGTCGCAGCGCGCTGGAATGCGCGCATGAAGGACCACCGGCTGGTGATGGTCGGCGCCGGCATCGCGACCTTGCTGGTCAGCGTGATCCTGTTCGGAACGCTGTCCGTATCCTTCTTCCCGCCGCAGAACAGCGATTATTCGCGCGTCAATATCACGATGCCGCCAGGGACGACCCTGGTTGGTACCAAGGGCGTCGTCGACCGCGTCGCCGACATCATCAGCAAGGACCCGAGCGTTGACCGGGTGTTCGAGCGGATCAACGTCGGCGAAGGGCACGTCAACATCGTGCTCAAGAAGAACCGCAAGGTGAAGAGTACGGAATTCGAACGGAATCTTCTGCCAACTCTTGCCGCCATTCCCGACGCGCGCGTCAGCTTCCAGAGCCAGCAGGGTGGCGGACCCGACGCGGATTCGCGCGATATCATGCTCTATCTCGGCGGCGAGGACCCCGCTCGATTGCAGGCTGTCGCAAACCAGATCGCCAAGGAGATGCAAACCATCCCCGGCCTTCGCGCGCCGCGGGTCGGGAGCAACCTCGCCCAGCCGGAAATCACGATCCGGCCGCGGCTGGATCTCGCCGCCAACCTTGGCGTGACCACCGCCGCGCTCGGGCAGACGATTCGAATCGCGACGCTTGGCGACATCGAGCAGAACAGCGCCAAATTCTCGCTCTCGGACCGCCAGGTGCCGATCCAGGTTTCGCTTTCGGAAAACGATCGCCGCGACTTGTCGACGCTCGAGAATCTGCCGGTGCCGACGGCAAACGGCGGGTCTGTACCGCTAAAGTCCGTCGCCCAGATCGGCTGGGGTTCGGGCCCGACGACGATTCAGCGCTCGAATCAGCTGCGCAGGCTGTCGATCGGAGCCGACCTTGCGCCCGGGGTTGTGCAGGGCGATGTCTGGACTGCAGTCAACAACCTGCCGACCGTCAAACATCTTCCCCAGGGCATTCAGCAAATGAATCTCGGCGACCAGAAATGGCAGGCCGAGCTGCTGTTCAACTTCGCCATAGCGCTCATCTCCGGCGTCCTTCTCGTGTTCGCGGTGCTGGTCCTTCTCTACCGTCGATTCCTTGCGCCCTTCGTCAACATGGGCTCGCTGATCCTGGCGCCCTTGGGAGCGGCAGTAGCGCTGCACATTGCAGGACAGCCGGTATCGCTGTTCGTGCTGATCGGTATCTTGATGCTGTTCGGAATCGTCGCGAAGAACTCGATCCTTCTGATCGACTTCGCAGTCGAGATGATGAACCACGGAATGGCGAAGAACGCCGCGATCTGGGAAGCGGGTCACAAGCGCGCGCAGCCGATCGTCATGACCACTGTCGCGATGGTTGCGGGCATGTTGCCGACGGCGATCTCGATCAGCGGCGACAACAGCTGGCGCGCTCCGATGGGTATCACCGTGATCGGCGGCCTGATCTTCTCGACAGTGCTGACGCTGCTGCTCGTTCCAGCCTATTTCTCGATCGCGATTTCGCTGGAAACTCGGCTCGCACGGCTGTTCGAGCGGCTGATCGGAATGGAGACGCAAGCGGCAGCGCACCCGATTCCAGCCGAATAACCGCCTCTCAGCTTAAGCCGCTGCCGCCTTTTCCGCGGCGTCCCAGCCTGCAGTGAGCTCGCGTGCGCGGTCGACGTCCGGCGGGAAATCGACCTCGCCCCATTCTTCGCCTTCGATGTCCAGCGTCCACACCTTGCTGGTTTGGGCGAGATGATGGATCACCCGAAGATACCAGATGGTCGTCCCCTCGGGCGTGCGGATGGCGCGATCGATCGCTTCGCGAAATCGCCCGGCGCCATTCCCGCGAAAAGCGAGCAGCCCGATCGATTCCGCGTTAACGCTTGTCAGGTCGAGGCGCTTGCCGATTGCCTTTAGCAGTCCGCCTTCCTCGACCACTTTCATGTCGTCGTCATCGTAGGATTCCTTGCGGTCGATGGTGACGCAAATGCCCGCGCGGTCGTTCGAGACGACGCGGCTCATCAGCGCGTTCGAGACGAGCGTGTCGCCGTTCCAGACCAAGCAATCGCCGGCGAGCTCCTCGCGCGCCAGGTAGAGCGAGCCCGTATTGTCCGCGACCTTGTAGAAGGGGTTGTAGATCGTCCGGACCTTCGGGCCTCCGCTCCGCGCGGCGATCGCTGCCTGGACGAGCTCATCGTGGAAGCCGGCGACCACGACCGCCTCGGGAACGCCGTTCGCCTCGAGCGTATCGAGCTGGCGATCGAGCAAGGAGCGCCCGTTGAAGTCGATCAGGCATTTGGGTCGGTCGTCGACCATGTGACCGAGGCGCGAGCCTTGCCCCGCGGAAAGGATGATTGCTTTCATGGCTCGCGCCTGCCTAGCAAATACGGCAGCGATTGGGCATTAGCACATTCGATGATTGGATGAGGGCACGCGCGTGAAGAAGATCGAAGCGATCATCAAGCCCTTCAAGCTCGACGACGTGAAGGACGCGTTGCACGAGGTCGGCGTCTCCGGAATCACGGTCGCCGAGGTCAAGGGTTTCGGCCGCCAGAAGGGCCATACCGAGCTCTATCGCGGCGCCGAATATGTCATCGACTTCCTCCCCAAGGTGAAGATTGAGGTGGTGGTCGAGGACAGCCTCGTCGACAATGTCGTCGAGGCGATCGAGAATGCCGCGCGCACCGGCCGCATCGGCGACGGCAAGATCTTCGTGTTCGATGTCGAGCAGGCGATCCGAATCCGCACGGGCGATCGCGGAGCGGACGCGATTTGACCGACACGCGCGACAATCGGGAAATGCTCGCCTCGATGTCGCCGGACGAGCTGCGTTCGGCGATGCGCAGCCTTGGCTATCGAACCCAGAATGATCTCGCACAGGCGATCGGCGTTTCGCGCTCGGCGGTCAGCCTGTGGCTTGAGGGCAAGGTTGGAGTCCCTCGCCCCGTCGCCATGCTGTTACGGATGCTCGTGAACGCCCAGCGGCGCGTTTACTGAGGCTGCGGTGCGGGTGCAGGGGCGGGAGCGGACTGTTGCCGCTGCTCGCGCAGCTGCTGACGCTCCGCCGCGGTGACCGTGCCATCATGGTTGAGGTCCATCGCATCAAATCGGGCAAGCGCCTGCGCCTCGAACTGAGCCTTCGTCAGCGAAGGCGATGTGCTGAATGCCTCATCCATCATCCGCTGCATCCGGCCACCGCCGCGGCCGCTATCGCTTTGACCACGCATCGCCTCAAACTGAGCAAGCGCCTGCTCGGCCTCGGCCTTGGTGACGATGCCGTCCTTGTTGGAGTCCATCATCTGGAACATCATATCGGCGCGCTGCTGCGCTTCCGCGCGGGTCTGGTCGCGCTGGCCCCAGCCGCCGCCTCCAGTGGCCTGCGCCAACACCGGCGCTGAAACGACCGCCGCGCCGAACGCGATCGCAAAGATGATTTTCTCCATGCTCTTGAAATCCTTCGACTAATCCGCGCCCGCGGATTCCACCCCTGTCACTTGGAGATTTGGGCGTGAAGCCGTGAACGGCTGATTTATGGCAAGATTACAATATTGCCATGCGCTCGGCTTGCGTCTTGCGCTACACGCCGCAATGAAACGCGCGATGCTCGAGCTCGACGAACAGCAAAAGGCGGCGCGGGACTGGTTCGAGTCGCTGCGCGACCGAATCTGCGCCGCTTTCGAGACGATCGAACGGCAGGCGGGCAGCGATGCCGCCTTTGCCTACACGCCCTGGGACCGCGCAGACACGAGCGGCGAACCCGGTGGCGGCGGGGTGCGCGGCCAGATGGCGGGCAAGGTGTTCGAGAAAGTCGGGGTCAACGTCTCGACCGTGGGCGGTCAATTCAGTCCCAAGTTCGCCAAGTCGATCCCCGGCGCCGAGGAAGATCCAAGCTTCTTTGCGACCGGGATCAGCCTCGTCGCGCACATGGCCAACCCGCACGTTCCCGCAGTCCACATGAACACGCGATTCCTCACCACCACCAGGCGCTGGTTCGGCGGCGGCGCCGATCTCAACCCGGCGATTCGCTATGGGGAAGACACGGAGGCGTTTCATGCCCGCCTTCGTGCGGCGTGCGCGGCCCACGACCCGACTTTCTATCCCCGCTTCTCCAAATGGGCCGACGAATATTTCTGGCTCCCCCACCGCGGCGTTCCGCGGGGCGTCGGCGGCATCTTCTACGATCATCTCGAAGGGCATTTCGACGCGCATTTCGCATTCACTCGCGATGTCGGCGAGGCCTTCCTCGACATCTTCCCACAAATCGTCCGTAAGCGAATGGACACGCCCTTCACCAACGAGGACATGGATCGCCTCCTGACCTTCCGCGGCCGCTACGTCGAGTTCAACCTGCTTTACGACCGCGGCACGCTCTTCGGCCTGAAGACCGGTGGTAACATCGACGCAATCCTCATGAGCCTGCCGCCGCTGGCGAAGTGGCAATGAGCTACCAAGCCCTGCCCGACGGCGAGCTCGCCACGATCGTGACCTATCTCGAAATGCGCTCGCCCCCGGATCAGGAAATTCCCCAATCCCGGCTCTCGCTGAAGCGCGTCGAGGTGCCGCAGCCCGCGCATTACCGAGAGCTTTTTCGGCTCGTGGGAGCACCGTGGCTGTGGTTCTCGCGGCTGATCGTGGACGACGCGCACCTCGCGTCGATCATTCAGCACCCGAAGGTCGAGCTCGCAACGGTCATCGATGAAGCTGGTCATGAGGTCGGCATCCTCGAGCTCGACTTCCGTGAGCCCGGCGAGTGCGAACTGTCGTTCATCGGACTGATCCCGGAGCAATCCGGCAAGGGCCATGGCCGCTGGCTCCTGGCAGAAGCGGTGCGCCGCGCCTGGCGCGAGGGCGTCGACCGCGTCCACGTCCACACCTGCTCGCTCGACCACCCGGCAGCCCTGTCTGCCTATCGCCGTGCCGGATTTACGCCCTACAAGCGGGCAATCGAGCGCTTTACCGACCCGCGGTTACTCGGCATCCTGCCGCCAGACTGCGCTGCTCAGGTCCCGCTGCTTGGGACGCTCGCTTGAGCTTCGCCGCCACCGGCGAGTTGCACATAGATGCGCGCCTGCATGACGGCGACAATTACGGTGAAAACTGCTTGCACAGCACCCGCAACGAGGCCGAGCAAGAGAGCCGACAGACTCCCGGGGTTCGGACGACCGACGACGAGAAGAACCACGCTGCCGACGCCCAACTGCACCGCAGCAGCGATCACCCCCAGAGCGACGAAGACGGTCAAAATGAAGGCGAGGAGCCGCCAATAATGGCCGCGCGCCAGTTGCACGGCCCTGACGAACAACCGAACCGGGTTGCCCGTTTCCATTGCGGCGACCGGAAAAACCAGTTGGAAGATTGCCGTCGCGAGAGCGGTCAGCAGGACCAGTAGCAAAATGAGGGAGGCGGGCGGCGCACGACCCGCAGAGGGCAGAACGCCCATTCCTGCCGCGGCCAAGAGCAGCGCCAGCAATACGGCGACGATGGCGACGACGAGCATGACGACCGCGAGTACGATGAAGACCGGGAGCACCCGCGCAAACCCCTGGGCGATCGCATCCGCAACCCGCACCGACGGTCCGATCGCCAGCCGGTTGAGCGCAATCTCCGCAACGAAGCCGAGCAGGACGGCGGCAATGTAGACGAGCTGCGACACGGGCGTGGCTTGCATGTCGGTCGGCACGCCGACGACGGCGAGGATGATCTGAGGGAGGACGACCAGCGCCAAAGCGACGGCAGCAAGGAGCTGCCCCTCGCGGGCAATGGTGGCCTTCGCCTCGTCCCACGCGCGTGAAATGGACAACCCGTTCATCGATTCACAGTCCCCTTCGGGTTGCGCTTATGCGGGGCTTGTTCACGGCGCGCAACGCTTGCGCTCTGAACTTTGGGTGGCCATCTGAACGGTGGTGAGCGAAAGCCCGTCCGACATCGAGTGGCGAACCAGCAACGCGCCCGTCGCCTATGAGGAAGCGCTCGCCTTCATGGAAGAGCGCGTGGCGGCGATTCGAGAAGGGACGGCACGCGAATGCGTCTGGCTGCTCGAGCATCCGCCACTGTTCACGGCAGGCACCAGCGCCGATCCCGCCGAGCTCACCAATCCGCAAGCACTTCCGGTTTTCGAGGCGGGCCGGGGGGGCCGCTACACTTATCACGGCCCAGGACAGCGCGTCGGCTACGTGATGCTCGACCTCGACAAGCGCGGGCGCGATATCCGTTGCTTCGTCCATGCGCTCGAAGGCTGGATGATCGATACGCTCGCGGAACTGGGTGTTGCAGCGCACCGAGCGCCCGGTCGGATCGGAATTTGGGTTGGGAATGGCCCCGATGAGGCGAAAATCGGCGCTTTGGGAGTGCGAGTCAGACGTTGGGTGACGCTCCACGGCTTCTCGCTCAACGTCGCTCCGGACCTTTCCCATTTCGAGGGCATTGTCCCGTGCGGCATCGCCGAATTTGGGGTCACCAGCCTCGATAAGCTTGGGAAACAAATGCCCCTGATGATGGTTGATGCCGCCTTGGAGCGGAGTTTCTTGTCGTTTCTCAAGAGTTTGGAACGGGCGTGCAAAGAGTCTTGATGGATGCTCCTGCTTCAGACTATTGTCCGCCGCGATTTGCGGGACGGGAAACCGTTGCAGATCGCAATAAATAGGGAGTCTTGAATGCGTGCTCTTATCCTGGTCGCTGGTGCGGCCCTGGCGGTTGCGGCTTGCAGCAGCAACGACAACGCCAACAACACCATGAACGTCGATGAGAACCTCACGACGACTGATATGAACGCGACGACGACGGACATGAACGCGACGGACATGAACGCTACGAACATGAACGCCACGGACATGAACGCGACGACGAACACCACCACGACGACAACCACCACGACCAACAACGCGATGTAAGTCGTCTGGCGCCCCCTTCACGGGGGGCGTTGGCTTTTCAAGGGGCTGCCGGTACTGCCGGCAGCCTCTTTTTTTGCTTTTTCAACTCCGGGAGTTTTACCGATGCGTGCCTTGATCCTCGTCGCTGCTGCAGCGCTCAGCCTGTCGGCGTGCAAGAACAACGATCAGCACGACAACAAGATGAGCGTCGACGAGAATCTCACCGCCGAAAACATCGTCTCGAACGACGTCACAGCGATCGATGCGGTGACCGGCGATGCAGCCAACATGGCCGCGGACGTCGACATGAACTACGGGAATCTCCAAGAGAACGCTGCCGGACCGACTGAAACCATGCCGGTCTCGAAGCCGAAGAAGACTCCCGGCGGAGAGCCGGCGCCAAAGCCGGAAACCGTCACGGCAGCAAACAGCGTCACCAACGCTGAGTGACGGCTAGGCCAGGCCAACCACCTTGTGGGCCTGCAGGCTGAGGCGCCACTTCGGCCGTTCCATCGCCAGCCGGATCGCCGCCTCGATCGCGGCCTCCCGCTCGGCGCAGTCCATCGGCTGGACCAGGAAATGATCGAAGCTCCAGCCCTCGAGCTCGGCCGGCTCGATCCCGTCCTGGGGCCAAACCAGCTTTAGCTCATTGCCGTGGCGCTGGACGATCTTGGTTCCGGCCTTCGGGCTGACGCAAATCCAGTCTAGACTGCGGACCGCCGGTAGCGTGCCGTTCGTTTCGACAGCGACTCGAAACCCGCGCGCATGAAGCCTATCGACCAGCGCCTCGTCGAGCTGGAGCATGGGCTCACCCCCAGTGATCACCACCAGCCGGTTTTCGCTGCTTTCGCCCCATCGTTTTTCGACATTTGCGGCGAGTTCGTCGGCGTTCGCGAACTTGCCTCCGCCCTCCCCGTCCGTGCCGACGAAGTCGGTATCGCAGAACGAACATTGCGCGGTCGCCCGATCCTGCTCCCGCCCGGACCACAGGTTGCAGCCGGCAAAGCGCAGGAACAGCGCTCGGCTGCCCGACTGCACGCCTTCGCCCTGAAGCGTCAGGAAGCATTCCTTGACCGAATAAATCGTCATCCGCGCTCCCTCGAGGGCGCGTAGGCCGTCGGGTCCGCGATCCCCGCTTCGATGAACCCCTTCGCGCGAAGACGGCAGGCGTCGCATCGCCCGCAATGCCGCCCGTCCGGCAGCGGATCGTAGCAGCTGTGGCTGAGGCCCGCGTTGAGGCCGAGCCGCTGCGCTTCCTTCGCGATATCGGCCTTGCTCATGTGCTGAAGCGGCGCGCAAATCGTGAAGCGATCACCCTCCACGCCCGCTTTCGTCGCAAGGTTCGCCAGCTTCTCGAACTGGGCGATGAACCCGGGCCGGCAATCCGGGTAGCCCGAATAGTCGAGCGCGTTCACTCCGATGAAGATGTCGCGGGCGCCGCTCGCCTCGGCGAGGCCGAGAGCCAGACTGAGGAAGATCGTGTTGCGCGCGGGCACATAAGTCACGGGAATCCCCGGCGCGACGCCCTCCTTCGGCACCTCAATGTCGCCCGTCAGCGCCGATCCTCCGAACGCACGAAGGTCGAGCGGAAGGATGATGTGACGATTGGATAGCTCAGCGCCGATCCGCCGGGCTGCGTCCAGCTCCACCCGATGCCGCTGGTTATAGTCGATGGTGAGCGCGATCACGCAATAGCCCTTCTCCCGGGCAATGCCGGCGCAGACCATCGAATCGAGCCCGCCGGAGAGGAGGACGACCGCATTCTTCAAAGCTTGATGCCAAGCCGGGGCGCGGCCCAGAACCAGGCGGCGTAGAGGATCAGCGTCCCAGCGATACAGATCGCCAGGCTTGCCCAGAATCCCAAACCGAACCGGATCAGGACCGGCAGCGCAATGAAGAAGGGCACCGACGGCACGATGAACCAGATGGTGCCGATGGACAGCGCGGCGACGCGTTCCGAATCGCCGCTGTCGCGATAGAGCCAGATCATTGCCAGCAGCGATGTCAGCGGCAGCGATGCCAACAGCCCGCCCCAGCCCGGATAGCGTCGCGCAATTTCCGAGACGGCAGCGACAATCGCGCCCGACAGTGCGGCTTTGATGACCAGATAGAGCATGCCGAGCCCTTAAGCCGCACTGGTCGACAAAAGAAGGGCCGCCAATCCGAAGAACGGCGGCCCCAGTCGATCGGGCATACTTGCCCGATTGGGAGGAAAGCGTGCCAAATCCGGCACACTAACTCCTTACACTCGGATGGTTAAACGACGCCTTAATGGCGTGTGACCGTTGCGCTTTTCGGGCAATCGTCGATGCGGCGGGCCTGCAGGACATAGTTGAAAGGCAGCCCGTCGGAGATGCCCTGCGTGCTGATCCTGAGCGATCGCGGCGTCAACACGTCGATCTGGCTGTGGCCGAACCCGGCGCCGCCGCATGTATAGTCGATCAACACCGATACTCCCGAATCCTTGAGCACCCTGGCCGTGCACGACCTCGAACGGTGCTCAAACCGCGCCATGGAAGCGACGTCGGCGACGCACTGACGGATTGGCGAGCGCGTTCCGGGCGCACCGCTAATCTCCCAGATTCCGGCCTGCGCTTGCGACAGTGCCGAGGGCTGCGCCGCCGCGATAAGCGCCAGCGCCGCTGCAGCGCCGCCTCCGGCGAGCACGATTTTCATGGTGCGAGCCATTTGAACGCCGTTTAGCACGGCAGGCTTAACGGCGATAAGTGACAAATCGGCTCTCGCGATCTCAAGTCAATTCGTTGGGCTGGATCGCGAAGCTGGACGAACAGAAGGCGCAATCGACTCGGATCAGCCCGTCGTCTCCGACCATGGCTTCACGCTCGTCGGCGGGAAAGCGCGCGATTACCGAGCGCACATAATCGGGATCGCACCGACAGCCCCGGCTGAGCGAGATGGCTTCGATCGTTCTAAGCTCATCTTCCTCATGGAACAGCCGCCAGATCAAATCGTCGAGCGGCAGTTCGGGGTCCGTCAACTCGCGAGCCTTCACCGACCCGCCGAGGATTGCGACGTGCGGCCAGTCGGGATGGTCGAGCCGCGTGTGCAGCCGCTCGCGCCCTTCCTCGCCCTCCGGCAGGTGTTGGAGCAGCAGTCCCCCGGCGAACCAATTCTCGCCGCGCTTTTCGGCCGCGAGTCTTACCAGGCTCGGGATCTGTTCGGACTGCGCGAAATAGCTCTGCGCCGCTTCCCCAAGGTTCTTGCCCTCGAGCGGGACGATGCCTTGGTATCGCTCGTTTGCCACCGGCTGGTCGAACGTGATCGCCAGATAGCCATTGCCGAACAGCTCGTTCAGCGACGGTTGGTCCGGTGCGCCGGCCAGCCGCTCCGGGTCGTGCCGGACATAGCCGCGCAGCTCACCGCCGAGATAATCGCAGACCATCAGGTCGATGATCCCGCCTCCCGTCTGCGCCTGGAGCGTCAGCTGGCCCTGCGGCTCCTTCAGAAGCGAACCGAGGAGCGCCGTCAGGGTCAGCGCCTCGGCGAGCAATTTCTCGATCGCCGGCGGATAGCCGTGATTGGCAAGAACGGCATCGAGCACCGGACCGAGACGGCCGATCCGTCCGCGCGCGTTGCGCAGCGGGATCGCGACGCCGAGCACGACGTCCGTGTTGAGCTGAACTGTCGACATGGCGCAAAAGATAGGGTTGATGAACGGACGCGACAACTGACCCAGTCGCGCTCGGTCATCGCTCCGCCTCACCTCTCATCTGGTAAAGTGTCGCATCGACCTCCTGAGAGCATCGCAGAAAGCGGACATTCGTTTCCGCAGTCAGTTCGTGATAGCGGGGTGATGCATGGCATCGGCAATCGATCGGGCGTTTGAACTGGCGAAGTCAGGACAATATCGGAGCGTCGCCGAGATATTCCGCCATCTGGCGCCCGAGGACCGGCCGATCCTGGAGGCGCACCTTGCTCAACCCGACGCGCGACGGCAACTAATCCTGCTCTGCAGCGACGCCTGGCTGGCCACGCAATAGCCGGGGTCAGACCCCCTCAAGACAGGTGTTCCGGAAGGGCGGTCGCTTGGCGGTTCCAGACGGTTTCGTTTCTGGTCAGCGGCCGTGCCCAGAAGCTGATCGAAATGATGTAGGCCAGCTGCACCAAGATCAGGAACATCGCGTCGCGAAGCCCGATATTGTCTCCCAGCCAGCCGATTGCGAGCGGGAGCAGTGCTCCGCCCAGAATTCCGGTGCACAGAATGCCGGTGAAGGAACCGTGGTGCTCCGCCACAGAGTTGAGCGCCAGCGAGAAGATGATCGACCACATGACCGAAAGTGCAAAACCGCAGAGCGGGAAAGCGATCAGCGAAATCCGCGCTGGGCCCAGCAGCGCGGCCAGTACGAAGGCCACTGCGCCCAGGCCGAACAGCCGGAGGATAAGTTGTGAATCGAGCAGGCGAAGCAGCACCAGCCCGAGCATGCAGCCAATCACCATCAAACCCCAGAACAGGCTGACTTCATAAGCTCCGGTCGTTTCGGCAGGGACGCCGTGATAGACCAGCAGGAACTGACCCATCCAGTCGGCAAGCCCTTGCTCGGTGCCGACATAGGCCACGACCCCGAGAAAGAAGAGCAACACATATTTGTTGCGAAGCAATTCCAGATAGGTGCCGAACGACCCCACTCGCTCATCCGCAGCGAGCTCTGCCTTGGGCAACCGCATCTTGGCAGTCAGCGCGATGAAGCATGCGAAGAGCAGCCCGGCGCCCGCGTAAAAGAGAACCCAGGGCGGCCCGAAGGCGGCGAACTTCTTGTCATTGGTCTGGAGGAAGCTGAGCGCGAACGGGCTCAGGAACGAGGCGACGCCGAATATGAGCTGGCCCAGCACCGCATAGAAAGCGAAATGCTCTTCACCGACGGTCGACCTTGTGAGCGGATTGATGACGACCTGCAGCATCGCCATGCCGAGCCCGATGACGAACAGCCCGACGATGACGGCGAGGTAGGAAGCGGAACTAGCGATCAGCAGGCAGCCCAGGACATTCAGGCTGAGCGCGCCCAGCAATGTGACGCTTTGTCCCCGCCGTTCCAGCAAGAATCCCGCGGGAATGGAAATGATTCCATAGGCGAGGAAGAAGGAGAACGGCAGGAAACCTGCCAGAACATAATTGAGCTTGTACCATTTAATGATGATCGGGATCAGCGGACCAATGATGTTCGTGACGAAAGAAATCAGAAAAAAGATCGCCATGATATAGACGATGATGCTGCGGTTTTTCCGGTCCATGCATTCCTTCTCTGATGAGGCCTTGCTGAATGCCTTCTCTGCGTGCTCAACCCGCCGGCGCCACGGCAACTACCATGTATCGGGAGGCTGCCGAAGCTCCGCATTGCGTCGAAGATCAGCTGCAGCGCAACGCGGCTTTGCTTGCCGCGCTTGCCGACCGGCTGCGAGCTCATCCCCCAGCGGCAATGGTGACGATCGGTCGGGGCAGTTCCGACCATGCGGCGACCTATGCCCGCTATCTGGTCGAAACCCGGCTTGGCATCCTTGCATCCTCGCTTTCGCCATCGATATTTTCGGTTTTCAACTCGCCGCTTTCGCTCCGCGATATGCTCTGCCTGGTGATCTCGCAGTCGGGCCGAAGCCCGGACCTGCTCGCGGCCGCCAGCGCTGCGCGGGATTCGGGAGCAATCGTCGTCGCCCTGGTCAACGATCAAAATTCGCCGCTGGCCAAAATTGCCTCGATCGTGCTGCCGCAAGGCGCGGGGCCCGAGAAGAGCGCGGCGGCGACCAAGAGCTTCATCACTTCGCTGTCAGCGATCGCGCAGATGGTGGCTCTGTGGTCGGGCGATGAAGCGATGCAGGCGGCCCTACCGCAACTCCCTTCGGCATTGGCCGAGGCGTGGCAGGAGGACTGGTCGCCCTGCCGCGACATGCTCCGGACCGCCGATCACCTCTACACCATCGGCCGTGGACTGCATTTGGCGATCGCGCAGGAAGCGGCGCACAAGCTCAAGGAAACCTGCCTCATTCACGCAGAAGCCTTCAGCAGTGCCGAAGTGCTGCACGGGCCGAACGAGCTTGCCGGTGAGGGCTTTCCGGTGCTTCTTTTCCGTTCCGAGGACGCAGGCGATGCGAGCGTGCAGGAAGCAGCGCGACGTCTCGCTGCGCAAGGCGCATCGCTGATGATCGCCGGTGGGGGCGAGAAGGGCACTTTGCCCGTGCCGCGAGCGCCGCATCCGACGCTCGCCCCGATCCTTCAGATCCAGGCAATCTACCGCATGGCCAATGCGCTGGCCTTCGACCGGGGTCACAATCCCGATCGGCCGCGGCACGTGCAAAAAGTGACGCATACGGTCTGAATGAAAACCGAGCTCGTCGCAGCGGACATTGGCGGGACCCATGCCCGCTTCGCGCTTGCGCAAGTCGGGGACGGCCGGGTGCTGCAGCTGGGCAAGGCATTCACGCTCAAGACGGCCGATTACGCTGGACTGGTCGAGGCGTGGCAGGCATTTGCCCAACATGTCGGCGGCCCGTTGCCGAGCGTCGCGGTGCTGGCCTTCGCCTATCCGGTCGAAAACGATCTCCCGCAGCTGACCAACATGCCCTGGACGATCGACGAGCGGACGCTGCCCGAGGCATTGGGCATCGTGCAGCATCTGATCCTGAACGATTTCGCCGCAATCGGCCACGCGGCTGCGACGCTTGATCCATCGCATTTCCTGCACATCGCCGGGCCGGACATTCCACTTCCCAAGAGCGGAGTGATCAGCATCGTCGGCCCCGGAACCGGCCTCGGGGTGGGCCTGGTGATCCGTTGGGACGGCCGATATCAGGTGATCGCCACTGAAGGCGGGAACCTCGATTTTTCGCCGAACGACGATGTCGACGATCGCCTGATGGCGGCACTGCGCAGGCGCTATTGCCATGTTTCGGCAGAACGCCTGGTTTCCGGTCCGGCTTTGAGGGATATCTATGCGGTGATCGCGGAGGCTGAGCCGCCCTATGCCGACGATCGCGACCTGTGGCAGGCTGCCCTTGAGGGCCGCGATCCTGCAGCGGCAGCGGCGCTGGAGCGCTTTTGCCTCTGTCTTGGCTCGTTCGCCGGAAACATCGCGCTTGCGCACGGGGCTAATGCATTGGTTGTGGCCGGCGGGCTGGGCCTGAGGCTGAGTCAGCATCTGCCGGCCTCGGGCTTTGGCGAAAGGCTGGCTGACAAGGGCGAATACCGCTCAATCCTGGAGCAATTGCCGGTCAAGCTGATCGCTTATCCCGAACCCGGTCTCTATGGGGCCGCCGCCGCTTTTGCTGCACGATTTGGTGGCTCGGGGGTATAATAGCAGCTTCAGGGATTTCGCATTATCGGCGCTGTTGTGATCGGAATTCCGACAAGTCCAGCAGCGCATTACGCCTTCGATGCACTGGCTTGGGTGGGCGCTACAGCAGCCGCGATCTGGCAAGATCGCAAGTGGCCAGATGGAGCACGTCGCCTCTCGGCGATCACGGCGCCCAGCTATTTCGTCAGTCTCGGCGTCGGTGCCCTTGCGGGCGCGTGGCTTTTTGGATCGGGCAATTCGCTGCGCTCGCCGATCATTGCGCCGTCACACAGCATCGCCGGCGCGCTCGCGGGCGGGATCATTGCTGTCGAGCTGTGGAAGCGCGTGCAAAAGGTGCGCGCATCTACCGGCGGGGCCTTCGTCCTGCCGATCTGCGTCGGCATCATCATCGGCCGGTTCGGCTGCTTCTTCGCCGGGCTCCCGGATTATACCTATGGCATTCCGACTGGTCTGCCGTGGGCGGTGGACCTTGGCGACGGCATCGGCCGCCATCCGGTGCAATTGTACGAATCCATATCGATGGCCATTTTTCTCGCGGCATTCATCTCTGCGCGCTTGCACAATGCACGGTGGGCGCGCGACCATGCTTTTCATGCTATGATTATTTTCTATGCTCTCCAGCGTTTTTTGTGGGAATTCTTGAAACCATACCCAGCGGTGCTGGGTCCGCTGAATCTGTTCCACCTGCTGATGATGGTGCTGGTTGCATATGGACTTGTCTGGTGGCGCCGTAGCAGCGAAAAAGAGCTCCCTTCCGCTCGCTAAGCAGCCGCAGCGCAAGTCTGCGCACTATCTCTTCCACGGCCAGACCACCAGCTTGTGTGAGACCTGCCTCGAGCTGGTGCCAGCGAAGGTGATCGTCGAAGACGACGAGGTCTTCTACCTGAAGCGCTGCTCCGAGCATGGGGTCCAGAAGACACTGATCAGCGACGATCTCGATTATTGGCGGCAGCAGAAATTGTGGATCAAGCCCGGTGATCGACCGCTGATGACCCAGACCCGGACCGAAGCCGGTTGCCCGTTCGATTGCGGCCTGTGTCCTGACCATGAGCAGCACACTTGCCTTGCGATCATCGAAATCAACCAGGCGTGCAACCTCGCCTGTCCGGTTTGCTTTGCAAACGCGACTGACATCCACGGAAGCCATCGCCCGCTAATCGAGATCGAGCGAATGCTCGACGCACTCGTTGCAAGCGAGGGCGAACCGGATCTCGTGCAGTTGTCGGGTGGCGAACCGACGATCCACCCGGACTTCTTTTCGATTCTCGATGCGGTGAAGCAAAGGCCGATCCGGCACGTGATGATCAACACGAACGGCGTTCGAATTGCTCAAGACCGCGCCTTCGTGGAACGACTCGCGAGCTACGCGCCCCGGTTGGAGGTCTATCTTCAGTTTGATTCACTGAACGACGATGCGCTCCTCGAGCTGCGCGGCGCAAAGCTCGCCCGCATTCGCCGGAAGGCCCTCGAGGCGCTGGAACGCGTCGGGCTGTCGACGACACTCGTCGCGGTGGTGAAACGCGGCGTCAATGATCAGGAGATTGCCGACATCGTTCGCCACGCGCTGACCTGGAAATGCGTGCGCGGGGTAACGTTCCAGCCCGTTCAGGATGCCGGACGCAACGAGAACTTCGTCGCGCGCGAGAACCGGATGCTGCTGACCTTAATCCGGCGCGAGGTCGGCAAATCGGGCATATTCGAAACCGAGGATATGATCCCGTTGCCATGCAACCCAGACCAGATCTCGATCGGCTACGGGCTACGCCACGGGGAGGAAGTCACTCCGCTAACCCGGCTGCTCCCGCGAGAGCTGGTCCTCAACGGACCCAACACCATCAGCTATGAAGCCTATCCGGAACTGAAGGCGAAGATCCTCGACCTTCTGTCGCTGGCGACCGCACAGGCCAATACGCAAGAGAAGCTCGCAGGGCTATTATGCTGCCTCCCGCAAGCGATGGTGCCGGAGGAACTCTCCTATGCGAACAGCTTCCGGGTGGTGATCCTGCAGTTCCTCGACCGCTACAATTTCGACCTTGGCACGGTGAAGCGCAGTTGCGTGCATTTCGTCACCCCAGCCGGGGAGATCATTCCGTTCGATACGTACAACATATTCTATCGCGAGGGGGCCGAGGGCGCCGGCGTGCTCGCGCGTCACCGGATGGGGGGAGCAGCGACATGAAGCAATTGCTCGGCGGAATCCTGCTCGCGGTTGGGATTCTCATCGCCGGTGCAAGCGGTCTTTGTTCGCTCTGGATATTGTTCAGTCCAGGCAGTGCGGGAGGAGCCCAATTCAGCATCCTGCCGCTTGTCCTCCTCATCGGCGGCCTGCCGTGCGCCCTCGGCGTCGTATTGGCTTTCGGCGGCCGAACGCTCATCCGCCGAGCACGCGAGGAGCGCGGAAACGCCGACGATATTGCAGATACATTCCAATGAACTGGCGCGAGCTGGCTGAGCGGTGCCCACGCGCTTGAAGCGCTAACACCCCGCTTATCCCAAAGAGACGTCGGATCGTCGCGGCTAAGCCGCCTGGGCGGGCGCCTCATATTCGGCGGCAGCCGCCGACAGCATCTCGACGAACGCGCGGATATGTTCTTCCTCGATGGTCAGCGGCGGAAGGATGCGCATCACATTGTCACCGGCGGCGACGGTCAACAGCCCCTTAGTCCTCAGATAATTCACGAACGCGCGGCTGTCGCTCTTCATCTTCACGCCGAGCATCAGCCCGACGCCGCGGACGCTGTCGAACAGATGGTCGTGGTTGGGGATCATCTGCTCGAGCGCGCTCCGCAGCCGCTCGCCCTTCTGCCGCACCTCGCTGAGAAACTCCTCGTTGGCGACGATGTCGAACACCGCCTGCCCCGCCGCCATCGCCAATGGGTTACCGCCATAGGTCGAGCCGTGCGTCCCGATCACCATGCCCGCCGCGGCCTTCTCGGTCGCAAGACAGGCGCCCATCGGGAAGCCGCCACCGATTCCCTTGGCGCTCGCCATGATGTCGGGGACGACATTGTAATGCTGGTAAGCGTAGAGCTGCCCGCTCCGCGCGACGCCGCACTGCACCTCGTCGAATACGAGCATCAGGTCATGCTCGTCGCAAGCAGCGCGAAGGCCGGAGAGGAATTCGTGCGTGCCGGGGCGGATTCCGCCCTCGCCCTGGATCGGCTCGACCAGAAAACCCGCCGTATTCTCGTCGATTGCCTCAAGCGCCGCGTCGAGATCGTTGAACTCGCGCACCTTGAAGCCTCGCAGGAGTGGCGCGAAGCCATCGATCATCTTCGCCTGGTCGGTCGCGCTGATCGCCGCCATCGTCCGCCCGTGAAAGGCATTCGAGAAGCTGATGAGATCATGCTTGTGGGGATTGCCCTTGGAATGATGATATTTGCGCGCCGTCTTGATCGCGCACTCGACCGCCTCGACGCCTGAATTGGTGAAGAATACCGTGTCGGCGAACGTCAGGTCGGTGAGACGTTTCGCGAAAGCTTCGCCCTGCGGTGAGCCGTAGAGGTTCGAGACGTGCATCAGCGTCGCCGCCTGGTCCTGGATCGCCTTCGTCAGATGCGGGTGGCCGTGGCCGAGGATGTTGACCGCGATCCCGGCCGCGAAATCGAGATAACGCTCGCCCTGTTCGCCGTAGAGATAGACTCCCTCGCCGCGGACCGGGCGCACCGGTGAGCGCGGATAGACGGGCATGAGCGGCGTAATGGCCATGGAAAAGCGGCTCCCTTGAACGACAGTGCTGTGGGTTGCCAATGCTATAGCCAGCGCCTTTTCAAAGGGCAAAGTCGTGCTTTGACCTGTACCCACGATCATGTCCCCCAGGGAACGGTCGGGCGGCACGAAGGACATTGCGGAGGACGCGCCAAGATCCTGCTCGTTGACGACGACGAGGAAGTCCGCACCATAACCTGCGACATGGTCGGCGACCTCGGTTACAAAGTCTCGACTGCCGCGACGGGCGAAGAAGCGCTGCTCTTCCCGGCGGCGCGCGAATCAGGGAAGAGCGGTTTGATTTGCTAATCACGGATGTGCTGATCCCCGGAATGAACGGAGTTGAGTTTGCGCGCCGGGTGCGCACCTACGATGCGAATCTCCCCATCTTGTTCGCGAGCGGATACGCCGACGTTCAGATGTTCGGCGAAGAGCCTTCGGACGAAGCGGTTCTTAGAAAGCCATTCCGAATTGCCGAAGTGGCTCGCCGCGTCGAGGCGGCGCTCGAAACGCATGCCCGAAAGGATGCCGCTGTAACTTAGGGCCAATTCAGTTTCGGCGGCTCGACAAGAAAAGGCGCCCAAGGCTTCCCTTGAGCGCCCTTCTTACGCTGCACCAAGCGGCTTAGTCGCGGTCGCGGTGATCGCGATCCCAGCGGTCACGATCGCCCCATCGGCGGTCGTTCATCGAATATTGGACGCGCTGTTCGAGGCGCTGGATCTGATATTCGATCCTTCGAGCTTCGTACGGATTGAGTCCGCCGCGAGCTGAACGGCGCAGCCGATATTCGATATTGTTGGCGTCGTCGCGAAGGCGGTCGGCGCTTCGATCGCCGATCCGGTCGAGGCGCTCGATTTGCCTCTGGACATTGTCGATCCGCACCTGAAGCGCACGAACCTGACCATAGCCATAGCCATAGCCGTACGGCTGCGCGGACGGATAAGATTGCGCGGCCGCGGGGCTTGCAACGGCAAGAGCCGCTCCGGCGGCAATTAAGGGAAGAACGATCTTACGCATAACGATTCTCCTTCGTTCGAGCTATTGGTACCAACGAATGTGAACCGCTTTGGTTGATGGGGGTCTGAACGGCGCCGTTATGAGCCGTTCAAGAAGCTTAATCAGTCAAGTCGCAGAAATAGCTTAGTTTTTGATCTTCCACCCGCTCCTGAGCAGCGAATAGCAAGTCAGCCACAGCAGGATGTTCAGCACCAGCAGGCCAATCGCGCCGACCCATAAAGGCGAATCGCTCCCGCCAAGGAAACCGGCGCGGAATCCGGAAATCACGTAGAAAAAGGGATTGGTGTGGCTGATCGCCTGAAACTTCGGGGCGAGCTGTTTTACCGAATAAAAGGTGCCGCTCAGCAGCGACAGCGGTGTCACCACGAAATTGGTCACCGCTGCAGCATGATCGAACTTGTCCGCCCAGAGCGAAGTCAACAGGCCAAGGAAGCTCAACAGCAGCGCGCCCATAAGCCCGAACCAGAAGACCAGTTCCGGCCGTTGGGCGTCGACCGAAACGCCGGGCCACAAGAGCATCGCCAGCCACACCGCGAAACCGACCAAAAAGGCGCGGGTCACCGCCGCGCCGATCAGACCGGCGATCAGCTCGCCGGTCGATAACGGCGGCATCAGGTAATCGACGATGTTGCCCTGGATCTTGCCGACCAGCAGCGAGAAGCTCGCATTGGCGAAGGCATTCTGCATCATCGCCATGACGATCAGCCCCGGCGCGATGAAGGTTGCATAGGGGATTTCCGTTCCCGGCACCGTGCGTCCGCCGCGGCCCAGCGCAACGGTGAAAATCGCAAGGTACAGGAGGGTCGTGACCGCCGGCGCCCAGACCGTTTGCATCTGCACCTTGAAGAAACGGCGGACCTCCTTGATATAGAGGGTCTTAAGGCCTCCCCAATTGACACCCTTGAGCACCGGATTGCCGGGTGCAAACCGCACCCAATTGCTGGCTTGGTCGTTGCTCAACGGGGCGGTCATCTGCGATGGCGCCTATCGGCTGGCAAGCGGCCGGGCAAGTTTGGAGCGAGAGATTTAACAATGTCTTGGACTGAAGAGCGTATCGAACGGTTGAAGAAGATGTGGCACGATGGTGCCACTGCCAGCCAGATTGCCGATGAGCTCGGCGGAGTTAGCCGCAATGCCGTCATCGGAAAGGCGCACCGCCTGGGACTCGAGCAGCGACCCTCGCCGGTGAAGCCCGGCGAAGAGAAGGAAGTGAAGAAGCCGCCCTCGGCTGCTGCTGCCCCGAAGCCCGCTCCCGCTCCAAGGCCCGCCGCGCCTACGTCAGCTGCAGGCGCAAGCCATTCGGCGCCTCAACAGCATTCGCGCCCAAGCGCGCACGACCTCCAATATCGTTCGATCGGTCCGGGCGGCTTCATTCGCCAGGGTCCAGGCGAGCAGCAGGCGCCGATCCCGCCCGCGCCGCCGCGCCGGCTTGTCCCTGCAAAGCCCAGTCCCGAGGTCGCCGACAAGACCGGCCTGCTCGATCTTAATGATCGCATCTGCAAATGGCCGATCGGCCATCCGGGCGAGCCGGATTTCTATTTCTGCGGCGAGCCGGCCAATCCCGGTTTCCCATATTGCGTCGAGCATTGTGGAATCGCCTACCAGGCGCAGCTGCCGCGCCGCGACCGCCGTCCTCCGCCGCCGCTTCCGTTCGGCGGCCCGAGAGTTCGCTAAGCTGTAGACAGAAGCTTTGCCAGCATCTTCGCTGCTCCGCTGGTGGCGCACACCACTGTGGCTGCTGGCGCTGGGCACAGGGGCCAAAAGCTTCGCCGACAACCCAATCCTCGGCTCCGAACGGCTCAACCGCCGCGGACTGCATGTCTCCCGGCTGAAGCTCGCGCATAAGCTCGCCTGGGCCCGGCGGAGGCGCCTCGCTCGAGCCGTTCCCGGCGACTGGCGCGAGCAGTTCGACCGCGATGGCTATGTCGAAATCCGCGAATTCCTTTCCGCTGAGATTTTTGGGCGCATCCGTGCCGCTCTCCTCGAGAACGAGTTCGAAGCCCGCGAGCAACAGCAAGGCGGCACGATCACGCGCCGGGTCGCGATCGGCCCTGCGCTGCTCGAGCGAGTCCCGGACCTTGGAGCGTTGCTTGAAAGCGGGCGCTGGCGCTCGCTCCTTGCCTATGTCGCAAGCACGAATGCCGAGCCGCTCTATTATATCCAAACCATCGTCGTCGGCCCCGCGCCAGGAGTTCCCGATCCGCAACTCGATCTCCACGCGGACACGTTTCACCCCTCATTGAAGGCGTGGCTGTTCCTGACCGATGTGACTGACGATCAGGCGCCCCTCACCTACGTTCGCGGTTCGCACCTTTTGAACCCGAAGCGGCTCGCATGGGAGCAGGAGCGCAGCGTAACGATCCACGACAGCGACCGCTTGTCTCAGCGCGGATCTTTGCGCGTGTCGCGGGACGAATTGCCAGCGCTTGGCTTGCCAGAACCGACGCGCTTCGCGGTTCCGGCAAACACACTCATTGCCATAGATACGTGTGGGTTCCACGCCCGTGGCAGCTCGGATCGGCCGACCATTCGGGTGGAGATCTGGGCATTTTCGCGTCGAACGCCGTTCCTGCCCTGGGCCGGATTCGATCTGCTGTCGTGGAAACCGATCAGGATTCGCCGAACGAATTGGATGGCGCGCATCCTCGACCGGCTCGACAGAATCGGCTTCAAGAAGCAGCACTGGCGGCCGGCAGGACGCCGCCGGCCGATCGAGCCTTAGGCTGCGGCCGTTGAGGCCTGGGGCTCAGCCTTGGCCTTCTCGCAAAGGGCGCGAAGCCATTTCGAGAAACGCCAAACTTTCGACCATTCCGCGCGCGCTTTCGGATAGATCAGCCAGTAGGTTCCGCCGCCGTCCAGCACGTGTGGTAGCGGACGGACCAACCGTCCGTCAGCCAATTCCTCGCGCCAGAATAAGGGACTGAGGAGCGCAATTCCCCGCCCGCTAATGGCGGCGGCGCCGTCCAGCAACTGCGCGCTAAGGTCGACGGTCCTTGAACTGCCTTCAGGTCTCTCCAACCCAAAATGGCGCCACCACCTCTCCCACCACGGATCATTGGGCGTGACCCGAGGAACGCTTCGAAGATCGTCTGGACCGCCTATGCCGTGGTGCTTTCTCAGGAACTCCGGGCTGCACATCGGCGTGAACTCGAGCCTGAAGAGTTCTTCGACAACAAGGTTCGCGGGCGGATTCTCACCGAATCGAATCGCACAATCCACGGGATCATCGTCAAAGCTGATCGGGTTCGGGTTCGGATCGAGCTGGACCTGCAGGTCGGTGTTATCGTCGAGAAACCTGCCGATGTAGCGGCTGATCCAGTTGACGGAAGTTGGCGTTCCGGAAATCACTAGCAAGTCCGGGCGCGAGTCATTGGCCGCGAGTGCCCTGGCCGCGCTTCGGGCCCCTTCTTCCGCCTCGCGCTTCCAGGTCGCCGGCGGAACGCCGAACTCGCGTTTGAACGCTCTGTTGAACGCTGCTTCGCTGTTGAAGCCAACGGCATAGGCGACATTGGCGGTGTTCTGGTTGCTGTCGCGCAAGAGGTTGCACGCCATGCGCATCCGCCACTGCGCACAATAGCGCATCGGCGATTCGTTGAGCAGCTCTGCGAACCGTTCCCCGAGCACCGTGCGCGACACGCCCGCTTCGCGCGCCAGCATCTCGACGTCGAGTTCCTCCGCATAACGGTTGTGGATGATCGTCAGCGCCTTCGACACGGCCGGATCGGTCAGTCCGCTCAGCCATCCTTTCGCGCTCGGCGGCAGGCGGTTGATATATTCTCTTATGGCCTGTGCAAGAAATAGCTCTGCAAGGCGGGCGACGAGGTCCGGCGGCGCATTGCCGGCCGACAGGAACCTCAGCGAGGATTCGACCCACTCCGCTTGCTGGTCGCTCGCGTTGAGCGTCAGCATCGGCGGCAGGGCTTCGAGCAGCGGGTGGATGGCGGCCTCGTCCGCGCCCAAAAATCCGCACCAGACCTCGGTCGTCTCGCCCGGTGTGCCGAGCGCGACGCGGTGAACGCCCTCGTCGGTAATCCAGCTGATCTTGTCGACGTCGAAAGGAGCAACCGAAGGATCGCTTGCAAGCCGGTGCGCGTCGTTGCGCGGCATGATCACGATGCTGCCCGCCTCGATCCGGGTCGGAGGCATTCCTTCAACGAGCACTGTCGTGTGGCCCGAGCGCACATAATGATAGCTGATCAGGGTTTGTGGCATCGGGAACCACGGCGAGCAGTGGTTCGGCGTGAATTCCGCGCGCACGCAATAATCGCCGCTGAACCGAGCATCGAGAACGACTCCGCCAGTCAGCCGCAATGATCTCAGGATCTCGTCGAGGACGTCCAAATCAAGACCCCCGCCCGCATACGTATGCGGCGTTTCGGTCAAATTATCCGGCATAGCGGTCATTTTGGCAAACTGCCCCTTCGCCTAAGTCGATGTCATCAAATCAAGGCGTCATGAGCATCTTGAGCAAGCACTGCTGTCCAAGAAGGAAACGCCCGCCACGTCAAATCCAAGTGAAACAAGAAATGGTTGAATCCAATCCTGACATTCGAGCACAGCAATTAGCTGTTCTCCTGTAAGTTTTCCGGTCCAATGCCTCGGCTGTTTCTATGGCCGTCGCACCATCATTCACGCACTTCTAAGGGAGAACGAGAGATGTACCATGATTTCAACTATGAGGCGACGTTCGCCTCATCGCTACGCGCGCAATGGCAGCTGGACGATGTACTCCGGACCGACCAGGAACTCGACTTCTCGCGCAACTTCATGCCGGAAAGTCTGGCGCGGACCTCCGCGATCGAAAGCCTGAATCCGCTCGAGCAGCGGGTTCTTAACCACATCAGCGCGCATCAGTACCTTAGTATCTTCGGAATCGTCGAGGAGTTCATTCTTCCGTTCGTGATCGACCATGCACGGCCCCATTTGCTCGGCGACGACTGGCGCGTTCGCGCGATTCTCAATTTCGCCGGCGAGGAAGCCAAGCACATTCAGCTCTTCAAGCGCTTCCACCAGGCGTTCGTTCGCGGCTTCCCGGTCGAATGCCGGATGATTGGTCCATCGGAGGCAATCGGCGCCGAGGTGCTTCGGCACGACCCGCTCGCGGTCGGCATCGTGATCCTGATGATCGAGTGGATGACCCAGCAACATTATCTGGGCTCGATCCGGGACGATAACGACATCGATCCGCTGTTCAAAAGCCTGATGAAGAACCACTGGATGGAGGAAGCGCAGCACGCCAAGCTCGACACACTGATCGTCGATGCGCTGGCAGCCTCCAGATCCGAAGAACAGATCGACCGGGCGATGGACGAGTTCTTCGAGATCGGCGGCTTCCTCGATGAGGGCCTCAAGCAGCAGGCAGGTTTCAACCTGGACGCGCTCGAAACGGCCATCGGCCGCAAGCTTGAGGATCGCGACGATATCCTCGCGCAGCAGCACCAGGCCGCGCGCTGGACCTACATCGGCTCCGGCATGGTCCACGAACGCTTCCTCGATTTGCTGAGTTCGCTCTCGCGCCGCGCTGCGGAGCGCATCGCTGAGGCCGCACCTTTGTTCGCGTAAATTTCCCTCACCCCCCAAACAGGGAGAAATACAATGATTCGCACCCTTATCGCGTCTGCGTTGCTGCTATCCGCGTCTGCGGCTTCGGCCAGCACGCCGATCGTCTTCACAACCGGTGACCCGCCGCAGGCGCGCGTCAATTACCGCGATGTCGACGTTCAGTCGGCAGACGGCCGAGCGACGGTTGAACACCGCATCCGCCGGGCCTCGGAGCAACTGTGCATCGACGGCCAGGCCGATCCCACCGTGCTCCAGCCGGTGCAGCGGTTCACCGAATGCTACAAGATCGCCGTCACGAGCGGCATCTCGCAGCTGAACCAGATCGCCAGCGAGTAGCCGGCGTCATCTTTCCCGGGCGCGTCGCGAACCCCTCCACCACCCTCAAGCGCGCGCCCGGGATTCCAAGATTACGGAGAAGTCATCTTGCCCCTCGACATCGATATACCTTCCAATCCCAACAAGGCTCTGTGGGAAAAGGGCGATTTCACCCGCATTGCCGAGACCATGCGCCGGAGCGGCGAAGAGCTGGTCGAAAGCCTGGGGATCACGACCGGGCTCAAGGTCCTCGATCTCGGCTGCGGCGATGGCACGACGGCTCTGCCGGAAGCGCGGCGGGGCGCCGACGTGCTCGGTGTCGACATCGCGCGTAATCTCGTTGCCGCCGGCAATTTGCGCGCGAAGTCGGCCGGGCTTTACAATCTCCGCTTCGAGGAAGGCGACGCCTCCGACCTCTCGAACATCGAGGACGAAAGCTTCGACCTCGTCGTCAGCATTTTCGGCGCGATGTTCGCGCCCC
Source organism: Sphingomicrobium sp. (assembly GCA_025450755.1). Lineage (GTDB taxonomy): Bacteria > Pseudomonadota > Alphaproteobacteria > Sphingomonadales > Sphingomonadaceae > Sphingomicrobium. The sequence continues at coordinate 38,145 of JANWLR010000048.1, forward strand.
GGCCGTTCGACGTCGCGCGCGAAATGGTTCGAGTGACGAAGCCCGGCGGAAGCATCGTCATGGGCAACTGGATCCCGGGCGACCCGACGCTCGTCGCGCAAATTCTCAAGATCAGCAGCGCTTATACTCCGCCCCCGCCCGAAGGCTTCGTCAGCCCCATGACATGGGGCGATGAAATGCAGGTTCGGGAGCGGTTCATGGCCGCGGGAGCGAACCGGGTCTCCTTTGAGCGCGCGACCTGGTATTTCCGCGAGGAAGGGCCTCCGTCCGAACTGCTGGCGACCTTCCGCGATTATTACGGCCCGACAATGAATGCCTACGAAGCCGCTGGCAAAGCCGGCAGGACCGAGCAGCTGCATCGCGAGCTCCTGGACCTGTTCAACGCGCAGAACCGCGGCGGCGAGAACAGCTGCATTCCCGCCACCTACCTCAAGGTCACAGTCAAGAAGGGGTGAGCGGCCATCGCCGCCCCTGCCGGGGCGCGCCGCCCCTCGACACTGGCGCGCCCCGGCCTCCCATCGTCCGGCCTCCGAATCGAAAGGATCAAAGACGTGAAGCACCTACTGGTGAACCCGGCATTTCCCGACCTCGTCGGCAAATGGGCGCCGAACAGAATCAGCGACAAGGCGCGGGTGTGGATCATCACGCGCGGCGCCGATGGCAAGCTCGAGGAGAAGATCGACCCCGCATTCCTGGCGAGGGTCGAGGATGCAGAATCCATCGATATCGTCATCGATGCGCTGATCGAGGCGGCGGCCGAGCAGGACATTGCCGAAACCCGTTCCTGGTAGACCGCGAAAAAAAGGCCCCGGAAGCGGAAGCTCCCAGGGCCCGTCTTGAGTCTCGTCGAGGCGGTTCAGGCGTGCTCGGCCTCTGCGTCGACAGTCTGGCCGGAAGCCAGTTTGCCGCTCTTCCCGGACTCGCCGATGTTGATCTTCTTGGGCTTCATCGCCTCGGGGATCTCGCGCAGGAGCTCGATTGCGAGCAAGCCGTCCTTGAGGTCCGCACCCTTGACCTGGATATGGTCGGCGAGCGCGAATCGCCGCTCGAACGAGCGGTTGGCGATCCCGCGATAGATGAAGTCGCCATCCTTCTGGTCGCTTTCCTCTGACTTGCGGCCGGTGACGATCAGTACGTTCTGCTGCGCGGTGATGTCGATTTCGTCGGGCTTGAACCCGGCGACCGCAAGCTGGATGCAATAATCATTCTCGCCTTTCTTGATGAGGTCGAAAGGCGGGTAGTTTTCCTGCGCCTGCCCGAGACTTGAGTTCTCGAGCATGTCGAACAGGCGGTCGAAACCGACCGTGGAACGCCGGAACGGCGAAAAGTCGAATGCACTACGCATGTCATGTCCTCCAAATTGAGCGACTGGCGAAGCGCTTGGCTGCGGATGGGAGCGCTCCGTCGCCGGGCCCGATTGGCGCCCGGCAAATGCGGATTTGGAATGGGAGTTTGCGATTTCAAGACTGTGGAAAACACGTAATCGCAAGATTGGCACGGCTCGAATCCGCGCCCTATAGCTGCCTTCAAATGGCCGACCTGTTCTCGTCTTCCGCTTCACCGACGCCCGACAGCTACGATGCGAGCGCGATCGAGGTCCTCGAAGGCCTCGAGCCCGTCCGCCGCCGTCCCGGCATGTACATCGGCGGGACCGACGCCCGCGCTCTCCACCACCTCGCCGCCGAGGTCATCGACAATAGCATGGACGAGGCCGTCGCCGGCTTCGCCACCCGGATCGAGGTCGAGCTCGACAAGGGCAACCGCCTGACCGTCACCGACAACGGCCGCGGAATCCCGGTCGACCCGCACCCTCGCTTCCCCGGCAAGTCCGCGCTTGAAGTGATCATGACCACGCTTCACTCGGGCGGGAAGTTCGAGGGGAAAGCCTATTCGACCAGCGGCGGCCTCCACGGCGTCGGGGTTAGCGTCGTCAACGCTTTGTCCACCCAGACGGTCATCGAGGTCGCGCGCGAGAAGAAGCTCTATCGCCAGACCTTTTCGAAGGGGCTTGCGACTTCGAAGCTCGAAGAGGTCGGCGCAGCCCCCAACCGCCGCGGCACCACGGTCACCTTCACCCCCGACCCCGAGATCTTCGGCGCCGACGCGGCCTTCAGCCCGGAGCGCCTGTACAAGCTCGCGCGTTCCAAGGCCTATCTGTTCGCCGGGGTCGAGATCCGCTGGCGCTGCGACCCGTCGCTTGCTTCAGCCGGCGTCCCCGAGAGCGCGGCCTTCCACTTCCCGGGAGGCCTCGCCGACAGTCTCGCCGAGCAGGTCGGCGACAGACCCACGGTCACCAACCAGCCTTTCACCGGCCGCCAGGATTTCTCGGCCGATGCATCCGGCACCCCCCAAGGGTCCGCCGAATGGGCGGTCGCCTGGCCGCTCTATTCTGACGGCAGCGAAAGCTATTACTGCAACACGATTCCGACGCCCGACGGCGGCACGCACGAGGCGGGGCTTCGAGCCGCGCTCACCAAGGGCATCCGCGGGTTCGGCGAGCTGATCGGCAACAAGAAGGCCAAGGACATCACCGCCGACGACGTGATGAACGGCGTCGAGCTGATGCTCAGCGTCTTCATCCGCAACCCGCATTTCCAGAGCCAGACCAAGGACCGTCTGACGAGCCTCGAGGCCGCGCGCTTCGTCGAGGCCGCCGTCCGCGACCATTTCGACCATTATCTCGCCGACAATATGGACCGCGGCCGCGCCCTCCTCGGCTCGATCGTCGAGCGGATGGAGGAGCGCCTCCGCCGCCGCGCCGAGCGCGAGGTCCAGCGCAAGACCGCGACCTCCGCCCGCAAGCTCCGCCTCCCCGGCAAGCTCACCGACTGCTCATCCGACGACCCCGAAGGCACCGAGCTGTTCATCGTCGAGGGCGACAGCGCCGGCGGCTCGGCCAAGCAGGCACGCGACCGCAAGACGCAGGCGATCCTCCCCATCCGCGGCAAGATCCTCAACGTCGCGTCCGCGTCCGCCGAAAAGATCCGCGCCAATGCCGAGATCGCCGACCTCCAGCTCGCGCTCGGCTGCGGCACCCGCGACAAGTGGAGCGAGGAGGCGCTGCGCTACGAGCGCATCGTCATCATGACCGACGCCGACGTCGACGGCGCCCACATCGCGACCCTTCTGATGACCTTCTTCTTCCAGGAAATGCCCGAGCTGGTGCGCCGCGGTCACCTCTTTCTCGCCCAGCCGCCGCTCTACCGGCTGACCGCCGGCGCGAAGACTCTCTACGCCCGCGATGACGCCCACCGCGCCGAGCTCGAAGCGACCGAGTTTAAGGGCAAGAAGGCCGAGGTCAGCCGCTTCAAGGGCCTCGGCGAGATGAACCCGAACCAGCTCAAGGAAACGACCATGGACCCGAAGACCCGGTCCATGCTGAAGGTGACTCTTCCTAGCGCCTACGAGGACCGCCAGCCGATCAAGGACCTTGTCGAGCGCCTCATGGGGAGAGACCCAGCGCCGAGGTTCGAATTCATCCAGGCGAGAGCGAGCGCGGTCGATGATGAAGAGATCGACGCTTGATCTTTAAGATCAGCTTTGGGCGGCGTCTTGCGGATTCATGCCCGGTCGGGTCCGCTCCATTCGAACGAAATATCCTTGGTCGACTTGCCCGCGCCTTAGTCCCGGTTCAAGCCGAATGCGTTCGCCCAGCAACCTTGAGCTTTCCCGCAAGGTGGCGATGCTGCCCGGACCAACCTTGGAACCCCACGGAGGTTGCGGACCTCCGCAAACTCTCCATTGCGGGTTGGCCCGGTCGGCGCGTTGCCCGTCGCGAGAGCGACAGATCGGCTCTATTTCAGGGCCTGCGATTGCGTTAAACGACGGTCCCCTCAAAATCGCGAGGAGGTGACATGTCTTTTGCAGCCGGACTTCGGCGCGCGCTGGACGTTCGCCAAAGCGATGTCGTCTCCGAACTGGACCAGGGCGACAGCCTCGAGGACGTTCTCAATCGCCACCTGCTCATCGTCGAAGAAATGTGCGACGACGAGATCTTAACATCGGTTCTGCTGCTCAGTCCGGATAGCAGGCATCTTCTGCACGGAGCGGCGCCGAGCCTTCCGAAAGCCTATTGCGAGGCGATCAACGGGCTGGAGATCGGGCCATCGGCGGGCTCGTGTGGAACCGCGGCCTACTCCGGGGTCCCGGTCTATGTCACGGATATTGCCACCGACGCCCGCTGGGCGCCTTACCGCGACGTTGCGCTCCCGTATGGGCTTCGCTCGTGCTGGTCCACGCCGATCCGGCACGCCAACGGCCATGTGATGGGGACCTTCGCAATCTATCATCGCACGTCGTGCGGCCCGGTGAGAGCGGAGCTTGACGCGATCGAGGTGATCACGGGCAATGTCGCCCAGGCCATCATGTGGTCCCGCGATCCGGAGGATCGAGCCTATTGGATGAACGTCTTGCCAAAGCAGGTCGCTGCGCTCGAAGCGATTGTGGCGGCGATCAGCAAACATTCCTCGGCGCTCGACGCAGAGGGCCAGGAGGCGGTGGATGCAGCGTTGAAGTCGAGCAAGGCTCTTGCCGAAGTGGTTCGGCGCCAACTCGCCGGGATCGATGGGGCTTGACGCTTAAGGACGCTGGCGAACTCAAGGGGTTGCAGCAGTTCCTCGATTTCGAGCAGCAGCGCGCCTGGATGGACGGCGAAGCGACGCCGGCCGATGCCGACGAGCGCTCGGAATCGCTGGAGCAGCGCTTCAAATATGCCGGGAGGTTTCAGAAGCTGCTCCGCCGGCCGCAGGCTGAGGCGGCCCTCGACGTCCTCAGGCTCTACGGCGAGACCTGCATTCCGATCCCGCGCCGGACCGAGCGATATTATTGGTCGGTGTCGTGCCTCCCCTCGACCTCCGACAGGCCGCTCGTCCGGGTCAATGCGAGCTGGATGGAGCTGTTCACGCTGTTGCCGGATGGTCAGGACTTGCGCGCCAGGATCATCCTGCACCGGTCGGATTTCACCACGGACGGATCAACCGATCCCGACCAGCTCGACCAGGACTTGCTCGAGCGTTGCGTTGCGAGGCCCGAGGACGTCAGTCATTTCCTATGCAAGGCGGAAACGTTCGGAGTGAAGGTTCGAAGCGCCGCCTCGATCCGCAAGTTCCTTGACGTGCCGCATGCGCTCCGCGCCATCCGCAGGTTCAACCTCACCCACATGAACCGCGGCCGCAACGCCTATCAGGCGAGCCACTGTTACAGCGTCGCCGACGTCATGGTGGAGGCTTGAGCGGGCTGGATTTCTCAACAACCATGCAACCTATCGGCCGTGAAAGCATCGTTGCAGCGCTGGCCGCACTGTTCGCGGCCTTTAAAACAGGAGCACGAACATGAAGCTTTTCATCGCATCGCTTGCAGCATTGGCGCTCGCCGTTCCCGCAGTCGCCCAGAACCAGCCGACCACGAACGACACCACCACACAGACGACGACCTCAACGATGACAGCGCCCAAACATGTCACGAAGCACAGGGTCGTACGCCATCACAAGCCGATGAAGCATCGCCGCCATCACCGCGTCGTTCGCCACCACAAGCATGTTACGCACATCAAGGCGAGCATCAAGACTTCGACGACCAAGAGCTGAGGAAACCGCAAATGGCCTGGCCTCGCTGATCCTTCATGGTCGGCAGAGGCCGGGCAGCCTCCCGCCTTATGCGCTCTCCCGAGCGTCGCCCCATTCGAACAGCATTGCGTTGGCCTCGGATTCCTTCAGCCGGGCAAGGAAGACATGGGCAAGCTGCACGCGCCGGTCGCGTGCCGCCTCGGTCACCGCCCTGCTCGCTGCCGCCAGCTCTTCCGCGGCGCGGCGACGATAGAATCGCTCATCCGGCTCCATGCGCTTGCCTCTCCTCAAGAGCAGTAGTTCGAGTCGTTGAACGCGAATTTAACGCAGGTTTGTGACCGAGGTCTAGCCCACCGCTTCGGCTCGCCATTGGGCCCTTACCGTTGGGTAAGGTGCCGGATTATTGTTGTTTGCTGTAGGCAAGTGCTTGCTCGGCACAACCATCGATCGATGGGGGTTCGTATGGGCAAGATCCATCATTTGAATGTCGGCATTCGTGAGCTCTCGCTCCTAGCCAGCGCGGCGGTTCTGGTCGGCGTAGCGGCGTACGCACAAGGCGGGGGCAATCCGAACGGGCCCAAGATGGCGAACGTGCCCGGTGCGGTGGCATCCCTGCCGGCCGGCTCCGCGATCCTCACCGGCCATTTCGAAATCAGGCCGGCTCAACCGGGTGAGCCAGGGATCTTCTCCTCGGCGAACATGGGCGGAGCCTGCCTCGTCGCCCAATATCCCGCCCAGCCGAAGAGCTGCACCAAGCATAGCGAATGCGCGCTACCCTCATCGGGCATCGGCGAGGGCGCGGCATCCTATTGCCTCCCCGAAAGCCCCGGAAAGCCGACTTCGGGCAATGGAAAATCAGTCCCGCCGGTGGGCGCTGGCAGCTGCTGGATCAAGCCGAGCGAGGATTTCTGCCTCAAGGGTGCGGGCGTAGGAGCACCCGACACGGCGCCGGTGAACTCGGCCCCTGTCGCTGCGGCCACCGGGGTCAAGAGATGGCGCGTTCTCACCTGTCTCAACGGCATTCCCTTGGCATGCACCGGACAAGTGCCGGCAACCCCGAACGAATACCAACATCAGGCCGGGCCGGTGTACACGGCGAGCTGACGCTGGGCCAACCGCTGGTCGGCGACCGTCGCTTCGAATTGGCACAGCGGTCAAAAGGGGAGCGCGCGGCAATGACGGGCGCGCTGTTAAATGATCCGACAACCCGCCAAGCGGATTTGCGGATGTGCGGGACGCGCGGCCCGGTTTTTGAAATCTCCCGCTGCCGGGTTGCGTTCTGGCTAATTACGGCCCCGGGTAGCTCAATGGATTGTCGTTGTAAGCCTCGGCCAGGCTGACCGGCCCCCAGGCAATGGTCTTCCAGCGGTGGTCGCCCATCCAATGCGCTGCGGCGAGGCCGCAACACAGCCACAGGAAGACAAAAACCCAGAAGATCCATTTCAGCATAATGACCCCCTGTTCGGGAACCCGGAATTATGCGCCTCCAGACCTTAAGTGAGCGTTACGAACCTCGAAGCCGCTGGAAAAGTCGTTCGGTTGGTGCAACGTTCCAGTCTCGTCTCATGGGGGAGTTGAGCAGATGGCAGAAGAGACAATCGTCGTCGTTCCAACCGCCAATCCGGCCGCGCTCGGGCTGGTGGCATTCGGCCTTACCACCGTCTTGCTGAGCCTGGTCAACGCGGGGGTGCTTCCGGCGGCCGGCGGGGACGTCGTGATCCCGCTTGCTCTGGTGTTCGGCGGACTGATGCAGATCTTCGCCGGCGCCTTCGAGTTCAGGCTCGGCAATACGTTCGGGATGACCGCGTTCCTGAGCTACGGCGCCTTCTGGTGGTGGCACGCCTTCATGCTGTTGCTCGCGCACAGCCATTTGATCGACATTTCGCAAGCCGGTCCGACGATCGGGGTCGGTGTATTGCTGTGGGGCGTACTGACGTTCTACTTGTGGATCGCGAGCTTCCGGCTGTCGAAGATTGTGTTCCTGATCTTTCTCACCTTGTGGGTGACCTTCGGCTTGCTCGGCTTCGGGTTCATCAACGGCAGTGATGCGCTGGTGCACGCCGGCGGCTGGCTCGGCGTGGTTTGCGGAAGTCTGGCAATGTACGGCAGCTTCGCGATCGTCACCAACGCGACCTTCGGGCGCGCGGTGGTTCCGGTCGGCGAGACGCCGTTCCTGAGAGGCTGAGAAAGCTCAGTCCGGGATTGGCCATTCGACCTTGGTCTCGGGGAAATTGCCCGGGTCCTCGGTCGGAACGGGGACGAGCAGCGGCCGGCGGATCGATCGCTGCTTGGAAATCTCGCGCAGGCGCCCGAGCGAGGCCGGGCGGCTCATTGCAAAACTTCCCGGAGCTGAAGCGGCTCGTAAGCGTCGGGCGAATCTGGGTCGGAAAGCTTTCGCGAGTTCGCAGCCCTGGTGCGGGTCGCGATTGCAGCAAGCCGCACGGCCGCGGCCTCGTCCTCTTCTGACATGGGTTGATTAGCCTTGAAGAACCTCATTAGCGGTGCCCCCTGTTGTCGCCACCGCCACGCCAGCTTTGTCAGCTACGCGACATTTCTTGATGAGGTGTTAAGAGTTCAGACGGGACAATATTTGTCGAATTCGGCTTCGACGATGCGGCGATGACGCGATACGACCCGGGCCCTGATCGAGCCCATCCGATAGATGTGGATGTTGACCGGTTCGCCGACGGCGAATTTCTGGTCGGACTCGAACTCGCAGCCGTCGTAACCGAGAAGCCTCAGGCGGACGGGAACTTCGCGGCCGCCGCGGCGGCTTACCCTCACCTGGGTGGATGGGTCGTCTGGTCTTTCCAGCGTTACATCGAGGCCGTGCATCGCCTTACCCCAATCATTCCCGCAACAGCAGGAGATGACGAAGATTGTCTTAGGAAAGTGCGTGAAGGGCCGGTTGACCAAGCCGAACGGGATTGCGGGTGCGACGAGCGCCTATTTCCCCTCGGTTCCGTCGCCCTTCAGATAGTCCGGCGCCATCACCGTCGGCTGATTGCTGGGTGACTTCGTTGGCTGCAGGAGCTTCAGGTTGAACTTCTCCTTGAACTGGCAGCCGAACTGGGTGCCGTTGGTCCAGCGGACCTCGGCGTCGATCAGCCCGCCGGCGGCGAAGTCGAGCTGGACCAGCGCTCCGACTGGAACTTCTTCGCGGCATTCGACCAGCGCCCCGCCGCTCGAGATGTTGCGCAGGCGAGCGCCCTTCACCTGTCCGTGGAAGTGGAGAAGGGCGGCCCGAATGATCCGCATGCGTGGTTCGCGCGGCGGATATTTCTCGACCGGTCGATCGATGGCGCCCTTCGACGCAAGCTCGCGGGCCTCCTCGGATGGCATCGGCCTGCCGAAGATATAGCCCTGGACAAGCGAGCAGCCGAGGCTGCGAACGAGCGCGAGCTCGTCCTGGGTTTCGACGCCCTCGGCCGTCGTTTGCATGTTGAGGTCGGAAGCAAGTCCCACCATTGCCCGGATCAACGCTGCGTTGCGCCCCTGCGGGTCCGAGGCTCCGGTGACGAACGAGCGGTCGACCTTGATCTTGTCGAACGGGACGCGCTGCAGATAGCTGAGGCTCGAATAGCCGGTTCCAAAGTCGTCCAGCGCGAGCTTGACCCCGATCGCCTTCAGGCTGGCGATCATGTCGTGGACATGATCGTCGTTGCTGAGGAACACGCCCTCGGTGATCTCCAGCTCAAGCCTCTTTGCCGGAAGCTGTGTGTCGCTCAGGACCATTCGGACGAGAGTCGGAAGCGCGTGGGATTTGAACTGGATCGGCGACAAATTGACTGCCACGGTTACGTGCTGCGGCCAGGTTGCGGCTTCGGCGCATGCAGTGCGCAGCACCCATTCCCCGATTTCGTTGATGAGTCCGATTTCCTCGGCCAGCGGAATGAACTCGACGGGGCTGACTGGGCCATGCTCGGGGTGGTTCCAGCGGATCAGCGCCTCGAAGCCCGTGACCGCCTCGCTGGTTGCATCGACGCAGGGCTGGTAGGCGAGCCACAGCTGTTCCTTTTCCAGCGCGACGCGGAGGTCGGATTCCATCAGCTGGCGCTGGCGCGCGGCCTCGTGCATGTCGGGCGCGAAGAAGCGGAAGCAGCCCTTTCCAGCCGCCTTTGCTGCATAGAGCGCAAGGTCGGCATCGCGCATCAGGTCGTCGGAAGTCCGGTCGTCGTAATCGGACGTGACGATTCCGACCGACGCGCCGATCGACACAGCGGTGCCGTTGATTGTGTAAGGCCGCGACAGGCTGTCGATGATCCCCTGGGCAAGGTTCGACAGTTCTTTCTTGTCGGAGATAGAGGGGAGAACGACTTCGAACTCGTCCCCGCCGAGCCGGCCGACCTGTCCCGATTTGCCAATCACGTCCTGAAGCCTCAGCGCGACGAGCCGGAGCAATGTGTCGCCCGCGGGATGGCCGAGCGTATCGTTGACCGCCTTGAAACGGTCGAGGTCGAGAAGGAACATCGAGCAACGGTGCTTGCGCCGGACGGAGCCTACCATCGCATCGTCGAGCGCCCTGCGCAGCGCTTGGCGATTCGCGAGCCCGGTCAGCGCATCCTGCCGAGCGAGCTTGTCCAGCTCGACTTCGGACTGACGAATCTTGGTGAGGTCGGAGGCGAAGCCCCGGAAGCCGAAGAACCGCCCGATATCGTCATGGATGGGCCGACCGGTGATCGACCACCAGACTTCGGTCTTGGTCTTCGCTCGGACGACGAGATCCTGGAAGGCGACATGTGACGAAAGATAAAAGCCAAGCGTGCGTTCGGAGGTCGCGCTTCCGTCTGCCGTATCGGTCGAAATCAGGTCGGTGAAGGGACGGCCCACGACATCGTCGGGCTCGCGGCCAAGCGCGCGCGCGACGCTCTCGCTGATGTAGGCGAGCGTCCCATCCTTCTTGGTTTCCCAGAACCAGCCTTTCTCGCTGTTCTCGAATTCCTTGATGAGGCCTTCGGCGCGCGAAGTTTGCGGACGCGATTCTTCGGCGGGCGAATTCCCTCCGCTCCTCAACATGCGTCCAATGCTACCCAAGCGTGACTCCTCGTCGTGAGCAGCCATGCTCGGATATGGTTTAAATTTTATTAGGTTCGCGACTGCTTGGCGGAAAGAAATAGCGATTTGCAGGGGGAACCTGCGGCACGGCAGGCGATTGGCCTCACATGACAAATCCGGTCGCATTTCTCTTCGATCTCGACGGCACGCTGGTCGACAGCGTCTACAACCATGTCCGCGCCTGGCATCTGGCGCTCCAAGAGCAAGGATTCGATCTTTCGTTCTGGCGAATTCACCGCAAGATCGGAATGAGCGGCGGCCTTTTCACGGCCCAGCTCGAACGCGAGCTCGGACGAACGATCGATGAATTGAGCAAGGACAAACTGCGCGACCGGCATGCCGCGCTGTTCCGCGAACTTGCGGGTGAGGTCGTGCCGCTTCCCGGAGCAGCCGAGCTCTTGCAGACGCTGACCGATCTGAAATTGCCGTGGGCGATCGCGACCAGCGGGCGCATGCGGACTGCCGAGGCGAATCTGCGCAGCCTCGAGCTCGACCCCGCCCGGGCGACCGTCGTTACGCGAGACCAGGTCAAATATGCGAAGCCCGATCCCGACCTTTTCGTCGAAGCAGCACGCCGGCTCGGAACGACGACCCGGGGTTCCTACGTCATTGGCGACAGCATCTGGGACATGATTGCGGCGGCGCGCTGCGGCGCTCTTGGCATCGGTCTCCTGTCGGGGGGCTACGGCGCCGAGGAGCTCGAACGCGCGGGAGCCCTGCGAGTCTATGACGATCCGGCGGACATGCTAGTTCATCTGGATGAAATCGCCCCGAGGACGAGGGATTGACGCACCGGCGCACCGCGAAACTCCTGTCCTCCCGCCGCACTCGCTGGCTGTCGCTGCATTTTCAACGATCGTCGAATGGTATGATTTCACGCTCTACCTCTATTTTGCAACGGTGCTCGCCCGTGTCTTTTACGGCGGCGGACGGGGCTCTCTTCTCCTGACGCTCGGCGGGTTTGCGATCGCTTATTTGATGCGGCCGCTGGGGGCGATCTTCTTCAGCCATATCGGTGATCGTCGTGGTCGCCGGCGCATGATGCTGATGTCGGTAGCAATGATGACCGCAGCGATGCTCGCCACCGCGCTATTGCCGACCCGAGCGGCGGTCGGGCCGGTCGCCGGATGGCTGCTCCTGCTGCTGCGCTGTATGATGGGTGTCTCGGTGGGCGGCGAATATACCGGAGTCGTCGCCTATCTGCTCGAAGGCGCCAAGCCGGCCCGGCGTGGGCTCATCACCTCCTCGGCATCGGCCGCGAGCGAAGTTGGCGCCCTGTTCGCCGTCGCTGTTTCCGCAGCGACGGTCGGCTCGATGAGCGAGGTCGATCTTGCCAGCTGGGGTTGGCGCATCCCCTTCTTCGTCGGCACCGCACTTGCCGCTTCGGTGTGGATCGCGCGCTCGACGATGCATGAATCTCCGGAGTTCAAGCGCCAGCAGGAGGATGGCACGGTTCCGGACCTCCCGCTTCGTCACGCGGTGACCAGCCACCCAAAAGGGATTGCGCGCGGATTCGCCATCTCGGCGCTGGGATCGATCACTTATTATGTCGGGATCACCTATATCCCGGCATTCCTGACATCGGTCGGAAAGCTTTCGGAGCGGCAATCCTTGTCGCTCTCGAGTGTCGCGGCCGCTGCAGTGATCCTTGTGACGCCGCTTACCGGGGCCCTCAGCGACCGGATCGGCCGCAAACCAGTCCTGCTCGGCGTCTGCATCGCAAGCGCGGTGCTTCCGATCATCCTCTTCTCGCTGATGGCAAGCGGCGCGCACGGGCAGGCGCTCGCGGGCGCCGTGATCCTCGCAGCGCTGGCTGGGGCAGTCAGTGCCGTCGGAGCCGTTGCAACCGCGGAGCAGTTCCCGGGTGAAGGGCGGATCACAGGACTTGCGCTTGGTGCGACGATGGCAACGGCCATTTTCGGCGGCCTCTCGCCTTATGCGGCACAGCTGCTGGTCGAACGAACCGGGTGGCCGACGGCGCCGGGAATCATGATCGCCCTTGTCGCGCTGGCCGTCCTGCCGGTGCTCGTGATGATGCGTGAGACAGCGCCGCACTGATCCGCCCGTCGAGGCGCCGAGGCCACCCGTCGAATGAACTGCCGTTCACTCATCGGCGGTTCACCTTTTGGAGTCGAATTCAGCTTCCGCGCCTAAAGCGGGAGAATCGCCATGGACCTCAACTATGTCTTCCTTCGGCAGCAGGTTGAGCGCAGTCTCGCCAAGTCTGCCGACAGCGAGGCTGCGCGCGAGGCGCATAAGGAACTCGCCCGCGCCTATGAGCTGCAGATCGAGCGCAAGAGCGGCGGAAGGATCTTCTTCCGCGAGATGGCCCAGGTCGGCGAGAGCCGAAGCCCGTCAGCATCGTCTTGATCGTTCGGAAGAAGATCAGAACATCGAGCCAGGGCGAAAAATATTTGATGTAGTAGAAATCATACTGGAGCTTTCGGTGCACCGCGCCGACATCCGCGACATCACCCTGATTGACCTGGGCCCACCCTGAAATCCCTGGCTTCACCACGTGACGGTAGCGGTAAAATGGAATGAGATAGCCCAGATCAACAACGACGATGCGCGGATTCCCAAGCATTGCCAGTGACTGTAACCGCTGACGCCATTTCGAAATACGGCTTTAGTCCAATGGTGATCTATCTGTGGAGGATACGTCCTCGGCCGACGCCGTAATAGGTCAATCCGGCGGACTCTGCTTCGTCAGGGTCATAGACGTTGCGCAAGTCGACCAGGACCTTGCCCTTGAGCAATTCGGCGATGCGCTCGAGGTCGAGCGCCCGGAACTCATCCCATTCCGTAACGATGACCAGCGCGTCGGAGCGCTCGGCGGCGGCATAAGCGTCATTGGCAAATTCAACGCCAGTGAAGACTTTTTCCGCTTGTTCGCGGGCGACGGGATCGAACGCCGAGAGGGTAGCGCCTCGCTCGACCAGTCCATTGACGAGCGGAATGGACGGAGCTTCGCGCATGTCGTCGGTGTTTGGCTTGAATGCAAGGCCAAGCACTCCGATCCGCTTTCCCGCGACATCGCCGCCAAGCGCCCCGACAACCCGCTCGACCATCTGCTCCTTGCGCCGGTCATTGACCTCAACCGTCGTACGCACGATCCGCTGGTCTACTCCGGCGAGGTCGGCAGTTTTCAGAAGCGCGAGCGTGTCCTTCGGGAAACAACTGCCGCCATAGCCCGGTCCCGCGTGCAGGAACTTCGCGCCGATGCGATTATCCAGCCCGATCCCGCGAGCGACATCCTGGACGTCGGCATCGACCGCCTCGCACAGGTCGGCAATCTCGTTGATGAAGCTGATCTTGACCGCGAGAAACGCATTGGCCGCATATTTGGTCAGCTCAGCGGTGCGCCTTCCGGTGATCAGGATCGGAGCGCGGTTGAGGAAAAGCGGCCTGTAGATTTCGCGAAGCACATCCTGCGAATGTGCATCCTCAGCACCGACCACGATACGATCGGGATGTTTGAAGTCGGCGATCGCTGCACCCTCGCGCAGGAATTCCGGGTTCGACGCCACCGAGATGTCGGTGATGCCCTCCTCACGAAGAATGGTTTCGATCTGGTCGCCGGTGCCGACCGGGACGGTCGATTTTGTGACGACGACCGTTCCGGGCCTGATCACCATCGCGAGCTCGCGGACTGCGTCGAAGACAAAAGTCAGGTCGGCATGGCCATCGCCGCGCCGGGTGGGCGTGCCCACGGCGATGAACACAGCTTCGGCACTTTTGACCGCTTCCGGCAGATCGGTCGTGAAACTCAGCCTGCCACGCTCGGCATTCGACCTGACGAGCGCCTCGAGACCCGGCTCCCAGATCGGCATGACGCCGGCATTCAATCCCTCGATCTTCGCGGAATCCTTGTCGACGCACGTTACCTGGTGACCGAAGTCCGCGAAGCATGCACCCGAGACGAGGCCCACATAGCCGGTCCCGATCATTGCAATTCGCATCCTTCACTCCCCGCGGTTTGAACGAGCCCTTAGCCACGCTTTTTGACGATGAACAAGGAGTTCGGCCGAAGGCCTCGATTTCGCCCCAAAATCACTATATTGGCCCGGCTCTTCCGATGAACGTCACAACTCTCCCTAAGCCCCCGCGCGTCGGGCTGGTCTCGCTCGGCTGTCCCAAGGCTCTGGTCGACAGCGAGCGAATCATGACCAAGCTGCGCGCGGAAGGATATGACATGTCGCCCGACTATGCGGGTGCCGACGTGGTTCTGGTCAACACCTGCGGCTTCCTCGATTCCGCCAAGGAAGAGAGCCTCGAGGCGATCGGCGAAGCGATCGCCGAGAATGGGCGGGTGGTCGTCACCGGCTGCATGGGCAAGGAAGCGGAAGTCATCCGGAACCGCTTCCCCGACGTCTTCGCCGTCACCGGGCCGCAGCAATATGAGGAAGTCGTCGCGGCGGTCCACGACGCCGCGCCGCCGGTTCCTTCACCCTTCGTCGACCTGGTGCCCGAGGCCGGGCTCAAGCTCACCCCGCGCCACTATAGCTATTTGAAGATTTCGGAGGGCTGCAATCACCGCTGCGCCTTCTGCATCATCCCGCATCTTCGCGGCGACCTCGTGAGCCGCCGCCCGGACGCAATCCTGCGCGAAGCCGAGAAGCTGGTGGCCGCCGGCACCAAGGAGCTTCTGGTCATCAGCCAGGACACCAGCGCTTATGGCGTCGACATCCGGCACCAGCCGCGCTTCTGGAAGGGTGAATCGGTTCGCGCCCATATGACCGACCTGTCGCGCGAATTGGGCAAGCTCGGCGCATGGGTACGGCTCCACTACGTCTACCCCTACCCGCACGTGAACGACGTGATTCCGTTGATGGCGGATCGGCTGGTCCTTCCCTATCTCGACATCCCGTTCCAGCATGCCAGCCCGAACGTGCTTCGCCGCATGCGGCGCCCGGCCAACGACGCGAAGGTGCTCGAGCGTCTTCGGAACTGGCGTTCGGCTGTGCCGGACTTGGCCATCCGCTCGAGCTTCGTTGTCGGCTTTCCCGGCGAGACCGAGGAGGATTTTGCCTATCTCTTGGCCTGGCTCGAGGAAGCGCAGCTCGACCGGGTCGGGGCGTTCAAGTTCGAAGCGGTCGAAGGCGCACCCGCAACCTCAATGGACGACCAGGTCCCCGAAGGGTTGAAGCAGGAGCGCTACCAAGCTGTCATGGCGCTTTCCGCGCGAATTTCTGCCGAGAAGCTCGCCGGCAAGGTCGGATCGACCATCGATGTCCTCATCGACGCCGTTGATGACGAGACCGGTGGAGCAACCGGTCGCTCGAAGGCGGATGCGCCCGAGATCGACGGCGAAGTCCAGCTGCGCGATGCCGGCGGTCTGGAGGCCGGCGACATCGTGAGCGTGCGCGTTGAGGATTCGGACGAGCATGATCTCTACGGCGTTCCGCTTTAACCGCTTGGTCACTGAAGCTTGCCCCAGCGGCCGCCCGAACAGCCCTGCCTGAGACCCCGCTCTCAGAAGCCGAAATTCATTCCAGCGCAACTCGCGGGCGTGAGATCATATTGCGCGAACAGCCTCTCCGGCTTGTCCTTCGGCTTCTCGAGAATCGTCCATCGCCAACCCTTGCCGACATGCGTGAAGTCGTTGGTGTAGACCGCGTCCGGGAAGCGGTAGTCGAGCGTAAAGCCATCGGCGGTCACATGCCCCAGGCCAAGCGACGGCTCGTAAAGCCCGCCGAAGGTGTCCATCCAGAAGGAACCGATCGCGTTGGGCTTTTCGCCTGCGCCATAGGTGATCGCCGCCTCATATGGCTGCGCGGGCGGGACCGAGCGCACGTGAAGAATGAAATAGCGGCCGCCAAGATGCCACTCGCCACGGATGATCGACGTCGAGTCCTTGCCGCGGACCTGCGCCGGAGCCTTCCAGCAGCCGGCAAGAGCCGACAAGGCTTTCAAGCCAGGAGTCTGCGGCGTGTCCTTCGAGAGCGACGCCGCCAGGAGCAATGCAAACATCAAAAGCTGCCCCCGTCGCAAGTGCCTGGAGCGGCTTTTCGCAGAGGACTCGACAGTCTGTCCACTGCAGCTAGGGTGCCGCTCATGCTGAAAACCATGTTCGCGCTGCTCGCGCTTGTTGCGTCCCCCGCCCTAGCCCAGGCTCTCACGCCCGCCGAAGCCAGCAAGATCGATGCGATCGTCACCCGGAACCTTGCCGCCGACGGCGTTCCGTCCGCCGAGGTCGCAATCGTCCGCGACGGGAAGATCATCCTCAACAAGGCCTATGGCCGCGCCAACGACCATATGCTCGCGCGGACCGACCTGCCCTATCAGATCGCTTCCAACTCCAAGCAGTTCACGGCGATGGCGGTGCTGCTTTTGGAGGACGAGGGCAAGCTCAGCCTCGACGACCATGTATCCAAGTTCCTGCCCGGAATCAGTGAAGGCGATCGGATTACGATCCGTCAGCTCCTCTCCCACACGTCGGGCATCGAGGATTTCTGGCCGCAGGATTACAGCTTCGAAGCGATGTCGCATCCAACGACACCGCAGGGGATCGTCGACCGCTGGGCAAAGAAGCCCCTGGACTTCCAGCCTGGAGACCAGTGGCAATATTCAAATACGGGCTATGTCGTTGCAGGAATGATCGTCGAGAAGGTCAGCGGCGAGCCGCTGATGAAGTTCCTCCAGGAGCACATCTTCAAGCCGCTCGGAATGACCAGCGTCATCGACCAGGATAAGACCTATACAACCGCCTTTCCAAGCGGGTACGGGCGCTATGCGCTCGGGCCGGTGCGGCCCGTCATCCCCCCTGCCCCGGGCTGGCTCTACGCAGCCGGAGAGCTGTCGATGACGGCCGAAGACCTCGCCAAGTGGGACATCGCGCGCATCAACCGGGCGGTCATTCCCGCTGACGACTGGCAGGTGCAGGAAACGCCGGTCAGGCTCAACGACGGCAAGGACACGGGCTACGGCCTTGGCGTGTCGATCCGCCCCGGCCCGCCACGCGCGATCACCCACACTGGCGAGGCCGTCGGATTCCTGTCCGCGAACGCCGTCTACCCGGACCAGCGCGACGCGGTGGTCGTGCTCACCAACAGCTGGGCCGGCGGAGCCTATGGCAGGATCGCGCGTGACATCGCCAAGGTCATCCTCCCCCCAGCAGAGCAGGACTCGGTCGAAGCGGCTCAGGCGGCACGAGCGCGCGCCGTTTACGACGAGCTTCGCCGCGGCCGGCTCGACCGGTCACAGCTGACCGCCAATGCCAATTTCTATTTCGCGCCGCAGGCGATCGCCGACTTCGGGTCGAGCCTTGGCCCGCTCGGCGAGCCAACTTCGTTTGAAGCCGATGGGAAGCCCGTTTTGCGCGGCGGCTTCGTGATCCAGGGCTATACGATCAAATATCCCGGCAAGACGTTGAGGCTGTCCACTTTCTACGAGCCCGGAGCCAATGGCCGGATCGAGCAGTTTCTCGTGACCGCGGGGGAGTAATTCGGGCGGCGTCAACGCCGAGGCTCTGGGTTCCATTGGACCAGCAGCATCAACTCCTGCCATGATCGACGAGGCGGGCGAGGCAGACATAGCCCGCGAGCTTCGTTTGCGCGCTCGACACAGAATTTCGTCAGCGAAGATCTTTTTCCATTCGCACGAGCGGTACACGAATGCCACCAACAGGAGCGCTCAACACCGGTTCGACCTAGACATATCCGCACGCTTTGTACAGCGGCACGCCCGCCATCGTCGCCATCATCCTAGCCTTACGAAAGCCCGCGCGCATCGCCGCTTCCTCGCAGAGTCTGATGACGATCCAGCCGACACCTTGCCGAGCGAAATCGGGGTCGGTGTACATCGCGCGAATCCTTGCTGAGTCGGTCGCCGGATCCAGCGCTTTCGGCTCCCTCGAGACCATGCTGTCGTCGCCGCCGTACAAGGTTGAGCGCCAGCTCCAGCCGCCGCAGCCGGCAACCCTCCCGCCGCTCTCGACGATAAAGTAGGTGCCGTCGCGAACCGGCTGCGTGTCGAGGCCCATCACCGTCTGACTGACCCGCACTTGTTCGGGGGTGAGGAAGCCGTCCTGGAGCTTCTCGATGGACCGACGCATCACCTCGCGCAGGCCCTCGAGGTCGTCGATCGAGGCAAGTCGGTGAGTGAAGCCCGGCACCTTTGCTCAATATCCTTCGACGTCTCCGACATTCGACCGCGGGTCGATCGCGCCGCAGAGCCGGTCGCGGCCGAGCGGCTGCGCGCCAATCGCTGGAGCGCCGACGAGGATTGCGGCCACCTGGTTTTCGCACGACATTGGCATGACCTTGTGGCCCATCGCCTCGAGCCTTGCTATCGTCTCGGCGCTGAGCCCGAACTTCTCGTAGCCGACCTCGTCCGGCAACCACTGATGATGGACGCGCGGCGCATCGACTGTTCATTGCGCCGGATAGGGCGAATGACCGCTTTTCCACCCCCTTTTGCCATTAGAAACTCCTGTCCTACAGCCCTTCGTTTGAGATAACTGCCCCGCCTCCTTTTTCTCGGGCGGCACGAATGGCCACAAAGCTCAAAAATCTCGTCTAAGGGCTCCGCATGACCGACTTCGCTTCGCTTCTCGTTGCCGACCGTGCGCAGAAGGCACGACCGATCCATCTCGTCGACAAGGCGAGCTTCGCCGAATGGCTGAAGAAGCGCCCGGCGGAGGACCGGCACTTGCTCGAGGCGCAGCGGTTCGATGGCAAGGCCGCATTCTCCTTTGCGATCCTGCCGCGTGGAAGCGATTTCGAGGTCGTCAGCGCGGTCAGGAAACTCGACGACCTCTCGGCCTGGTGCCTTGGAAAGCTTGCCGAGAGCCTGCCAGAGGGCACGTACAGGCTCGCCCACGGCGATCCTGGGAGGGCGGCGCTCGGCTGGTTGCTCGGACAGCACGAGTTCGCTGCCTACCGATCGAAGAAGGATGAGCAGGAACGCGGCCCGCGGGTGCTCGTGACTGCGAATCTTGCGAAAATCGATGAGATGGTGCGGCTCGCCGAGGCGACAGCTTTGGTGCGCGACCTGGTCAATAGGCCCGCGGCGGATCTCGGCCCGCGCGAGCTCGAGCAGGCGGTCCGCGACGCGGCCAACGAACTCGGCGCACAGGCCCAAGTGACGAGCGGCGAAGACTTGCGCGACGGCTATCCGTTGATCGCGGCGGTGGGCGGCGCGGCATCAGAGGAGCGGACCCCGCGCCTGATCGAGCTCGAATGGGGCAAGGCTTCCGATCCGCGGGTTGCCGTTGTTGGCAAAGGGGTCTGTTTCGACAGCGGCGGTCTCGATCTTAAGTCAGCGGCGGGCATGCGGCTGATGAAGAAGGACATGGGCGGTGCGGCCCACGCGCTGGCGCTTGCCCGCCTCGTGATCTTGGAGCAGCTGCCAATCCGTCTGCACCTGCTCATCCCGGCGGTGGAAAACGCCGTGTCGGGCGGTGCCTACCGTCCCGGCGACATCGTCAGGTCCCGCAAAGGGACATTCGTGGAAATCGACAATACCGACGCGGAAGGCCGGCTCATCCTCGCCGACGCTTTGACCAAAGCGGTCGAAGGCAAGCCCGAGCTGATCATCGACTTCGCGACTCTGACGGGCGCGGCGCGAGTGGCGCTCGGGCCCGACCTTCCCGCATTCTTCGTTAATGACGACGCGCTGGCTTCGGCGGCTGCGGACATCTCGAAGCAGGTCGATGACCCACTGTGGCGAATGCCCTTGTGGGCGCCTTATAACGAGATGCTGAAAAGCGATGTCGCGGATTTTGCGAACGCGGCCAACTCACCCATGGCCGGCTCAATCGTCGCAGCAATATTTCTGAAAAAGTTCGTCCCGGACGAAATCGCTTGGGCGCATCTCGACACTTATGCGTGGCGCGATCAGTCCAAGCCGGGCCGTCCGAAGGGCGGCGATGCCCTTGGTTTAAGGGCGATGTTCGCGGTCCTGCAGAGCCGTTACTTACGCGAATAAAACGGCATTTGACCGAAAAAGTCCGGAATTTGACCTAATTAGGCTGCAACATTTCCGCGCCTTACCGGTTTATCCGGCACGACATGGCACAATGGAGTCAGGCAGCTATGGGCGAGGTTTCGCTTACAGGCTGGATGAAGGCGCTAATCGCCTACGTCCGTTCAGGCGAGCCTGACCTGACCAACCGTCAGATGGCTTTGCTGATGTTGGTTTATCTAACACCGGGCCCGCACACGGTACGTGGTCTTGCAAGGATGCTGGGCGTTTCCAAGCCGGTCGTCACGCGCGCCTTGAATACGCTGGGCGCGCTCGGCTATCTTCGCCGCGAGAGGGACCAGGACGACCGGCGCAATGTCTTCGTCGTCCGAACCAGCAGCGGGGCAGAGTTTCTTGAAGGGTTCAAACGCAACCTCCGCGAGGGCGACAGCAGCTCCGCGGCTCACCGGCCAATCATTGGCCAAGCACCGGCCTACGCGCACCAGCGGTGAATCTTTTTCGCTTACCGGTCCGTCGAACCTGCCCAATCCGGAATTCAACGCCTATCGCAGGGATCTTGCCGACATCGCTTTGGCAAGCGAAGTCATCGCATCGCATTACGTCGCGCCGGTCGAACGGCATGTCTCGACCGCGACAGCGCTTCGCTCCAATGCTTCCGAGGAGGCAGGGGTGGTCTGCATGCTTCGGCAAGCCGAAATCTTTGCGATGCTCGATGACAGTGTCGGCTGGGCCTGGGGATATGCCGGCGAGCAACGGCGTGTCGGATATGTTCGGAGCGATTCCCTAAGCGACTAATGCACGACCGAACGCAGCCAGAAAAGCTGATAAAGGCTGCTCGCGACCATCACTCCAATCAATCCTATCAGCGTCCAGTCCCTCGCTGGCCATTTCGGCCGGCGCTTCGGGAACAGGAGCCAGGCCGCGAGCGCGCAGAGAAGCAATGTTCCAATCGCGCTATTGCGAACGAAAATAACAATCGACATGCGCACATGCTCGGTGCCGCCTAGGACGATAGCGCCGTGCGGGCTCATCATCAGCGCGACGAACCAGGCGATCATTGCTGCAAATAAGAGGAGGCCGCCCATGAACATCCGGGCGCGCCCGATCCCGCGGTTGCTCACATCTGACCCCGCTGGCGGCGAATCGCGTACCATTTGGCAACGTTGGCGTTCTGCTCGGCAAGAGTGTCGGCGAAGACATGGCCTCCACTACCGTCCGCAACGAAATAGAGGGCTTTTGTTTGAGCGGGATGGAGCACCGCCTCGATGCTCGCCTTGCCCGGATTTGCAATCGGGCCTTGGGGCAGCCCCCGCCGCCGATATGTGTTGTACGGATTGTCGGCGCTCAGCTCGGACTTGAGAATTCGCCGGCCGAGCGGTTTTCCTTTGGTCACGGGATAAATAACGGTCGGGTCGGCCTGAAGTGGCATGCCGATCCGCAGGCGATTGCAATAGACCCCCGCAACCAGCGGCCGCTCATCCGCTTTCGCCGTTTCCTTTTCGACGATCGAGGCAAGCGTGATCGCTTGATCGGGCGTGCTGATCGGGCAATCGTTGCTCCGCTTCGGCCACAAAGCATCAAGCGTCGTGGTCATTGCCTGTTGCATCCGCCCGACGAGCGCCGATCGAGTCTCTCCTCGCTGATAGCCATAGCTGTCCGGAAGCAGCGTCCCTTCAGGGATAGCCGGCATTGGTCCGGCCAGGTACGGATTGGACCCCAGCTTCTCCTCAACGATGATCGCGGGCATGCCCTCGGTGACGGTCACCAGCCGCAGCAGCGGCTTGCCGTGCTGAAGCAGGTTGAGGATCGCCGCTCCGCCCATGCCCCGCGGGATCCGAAATTCTCCCGCCTGGATGGGGTCATGTGAACCGAACAGCCGTGCCATGGCATAGAAGGTGCGCGCGGTGCCGGGGATCGCTCCCTCCTTGGACAGCTGCCGCGAGACCGACGCGATGGTCGATCCTTCCCTGATGACCACGTCGTGCGGACCGGGTTTCGGCCCTGGAGCCCACCAAAAGACGTCGATCGCGATGAGCGCAGCCAGGACCAGTGCCGCCGCGCCGAACAGCAGACGACGGCTCACACGGCCTTCATGATAAGGCTGGCGTTGGTTCCCCCGAAACCGAAGCTGTTGTTGAGCACTGCCCGGACCGGCCTATCCTTCGCCTTGTGCGGCACGAGATCGACACCTTCACAGCTTTCGCTCGGATTATCGAGGTTGAGCGTCGGCGGAACGATTTGGTCGCGCAAGGCGAGGATGCAGAAGATGCTTTCGACTGCCCCGGCGCCGCCCAGCAAATGTCCGATCGCCGACTTGGTCGAGCTCATCGAGACGTTGGCGATCGCATTGCCGAACAGGCGGCGAACAGCGCCGAGCTCGAGTTCGTCCCCGAGCGGCGTCGAGGTGCCGTGTGCGTTGATGTAATCGATGTCCGATGGCTGGAGTCCGGCCTTCTTCAGCGCCATTTGCATTGCGCGATAGCCGCCCGACCCTTCGGGATGGGGTGCAGTCACATGATAAGCGTCACCGGAAAGGCCATAGCCGATCACCTCGGCATAGATTTTTGCGCCGCGTGCCTTGGCGTGCTCAAATTCCTCGAGCACCACCACTCCCGAGCCCTCACCCATGACAAAACCGTCGCGGTCCTTGTCGTAGGGCCGGCTCGCCTTTTCCGGCTGATCGTTGAAATTGGTGCTGAGAGCGCGCGCCTGGGCGAATCCCGCGATTCCGATCGGACAGATTGTCGATTCAGAGCCGCCGGCAAGCATGATGTCGGCGTCGTCCATCGCGATCATCCGCGCAGCATCACCGATCGAATGCGCGCCGGTCGAGCAGGCGGTGACCACCGCATGGTTCGGACCCATGAGGCCGTAGCGGATGGAGACCTGGCCCGAGATGAGGTTGATCAAGCGCCCGTGAACGAAATGCGGGCTGACTCGTCCCGGCCCCTTCTCGTGGAGGACGAGGCTTTCGCTCTCGATGCCGGGAAGTCCCCCGATTCCCGAGCCGATCGAGACCCCCGCGCGAAACCGGGTTTCCTCGTCCATGTCGGTAAGTCCGGCATCCTCGATCGCCTGACCGGCCGCGTCGAGGCCGAAGACGATGAATTGATCGACCTGCCGCTGGATCTTGTAGTCGACGCGCTTGTTGGCATCGAAACCATATTCGTGGTCAGCTGGCTTTACCTCGCAGGCGATGCGGCATTTCTGATCGCTCGCATCGAAGCGCGTAATCGGTCCCGCTCCGCTTTTGGCGGCAATGATGTTCTTCCAGCTCGTCTCGACGTCGCCGCCCAGCGGCGTAACCAGCCCGAGACCCGTCACGACGACACGGCGCATCTTCTAGACTCCGTTATCTAACTCAAAAACAAACGGCCTCCCGAATGGGTTCGGGAAGCCGTTCGTGCCGCCTTTCGGCGCAGGCAGGCGGATTTGGCGGACCCGATTAACCCTTGTTCTGATCGATATACTCGATCGCATCGCGGACTGTAGTGATCTTCTCGGCGGCATCGTCGGGAATCTCGACTCCAAATTCTTCCTCGAAAGCCATGACCAGCTCGACAATGTCGAGGCTATCCGCACCGAGATCGTCGATGAAGCTCGCGTCTTCGGTCACCTTGTCCGGCTCGACGCCGAGATGTTCGACGACGATCTTCTTCACCCGATCGGCAGTCTCGCTCATGTGGGGCTTCCTCCGTGTTGATTTTGCGCTGCCCTAGCCGTGCGTCGGTGTGGCTGCAAGTAGCGCCCATGTGCGCTGCGGACTAGGACATCGGCAATGAAAAGCCGTTCTCTTACCTCCGGCGAGATCGAAATGGCGCGGTCAATCTTCGGCGACGCGATCGATTATTCGAAGGTCCGGCTGATCGAGGGCAAATGGTGGCCATTTCACCCCCGGCGGGCGGCCATGGCGCCCATGGGCAACATCTGGTTCCACCCCGATGGCGGCGGCTGGTCGGAGGATTTCTCGAATGAGCCGCTCAATCGGCAGGCCTATTTCATCCACGAGCTAACCCATGTGTGGCAGGCGCAGCGGCGCGGCCGTTTCTACCTCATCTTGATGCGGCACCCGTTCTCCCGCTACGATTATGTGGTTGAGCCCGGCAAAGCGTTCGATCGCTACGGCATTGAACAACAAGCGGAAATCGTTCGCCATCGCTTTCTCGCCGACCGCGGCGCCCAAGTCATCGATCCACCGCCGCGCGAACTGCTCGACTTCGGATGAGAGCCTTTTTGGTCGTTCGCCCCTGTAACAATCCTGCAACAGCGCTCGTGCGAAAGTTGCCGATAAACCGCGCTCCCCTTCCGCCACTACCGATGTTTCGGGCATAAAGTCGGGTGGGCGACAAAATTGGGGGGTTCCAATGCGCGCGACCAAAGCGTTGCTGATCAGCACTTCATTAATTGCAATAGCAGCACCGGGCAGTGCTTCGGCGACGGGCCAGACCACGCCGGAGCAGACGGCACAGGCGGTCAATCCGCCTCCGCAAGCTTCATCGCCTCAACAGGATGAAAGCGCGATCATCGTCACGGCGACCAAGCGGGCTTCGACCGTTCAGGACGTTCCTTTCTCGATCAACGCGCAAACGGCTGCCGACCTGCAGCGCTCGCATGCGCAGACGATCGAAGACATCAGCCGCAACGTCGCGGGACTGACGGTCCAGAACCTGGGGCCAGGCCAGAGCCAGGTATCGATCCGCGGCGTATCGGCCGGCCAGATCGTTCGCGACCAGCCGGGTGTGAAGGAGCAGGTCGGCATCTATCTCGACGAAAGTCCGATCTCGCTCTCGCTGTTCACTCCAGACTTCGACCTGTTCGACCTCAATCGCGTCGAGACCCTGCGCGGACCGCAAGGGACGCTCTTCGGCGCCGGTTCGGTCGGCGGCACGATCCGCTACATCACCAACCAGCCCAAGCTTGAGACATTCGAGGGGCAAGTCGAGGCCGGTGTGAGCGTCGCCAAGGGCGGCGGCATCGGCTACGATGCGAAGGGCGCGATGAACCTGCCGATGGGCACGGTCGGCGCGATTCGCGGAGTCGTCTATTATTCGCATTTCCCCGGGTTCATCAATTCGGTCGGACCGTACAGCAAGAAGAACGTCAATGACGGTGAACGCTACGGCGGTCGTCTCTCGATGCTCCTGGAGCCGACGGATAATATCAAGATCACGCCGCGCGTGGTCTGGCAGCGGGCGAGCGCGAACGGCTTCAACCGCGAAGAATTCTACAATCTGTACGACAACCAATTCACGACCGAGGGAGGAACGGATCTCGGCAAGGGGAGCCGCACGGTCTACCTGAAGATCCCCGAAGAATTCCGCGATCAGACCGGCCTTTATGACCTGACCGCGAGCTGGAACTTCGGACCCGCGGAACTCACCTCGGTAAGCAGCTACATCCACCGCAACATCCTCGTCAGTCGCGATGCGTCGGCGCTGACCGGTTCGGTAAGCGTGGATCTCGGCTTCCCGCCGGCAGGCATCAATTTGGCATCGAACCTGCGGGACACGACCAAGCTTGATCAATGGACTCAGGAGCTTCGGCTCGCATCCACTGGCTCAGGACCGCTGCAGTGGGTATTCGGCGGTTTCTACAGCCATGCCGACCGCACCTATCATCAGCGCCTGCCAACCCCGGGATATGACATGTTCACCGATGCTCGATTTGGGCCGGGAACGTCAGCCGCGGTCGACAACGGCTTCGGGCTTGTCGACAATCCGTACCATTCGGATTTGCCGTACGTGGACAAGCAGAAGGCACTTTTCGGAGAGGCCAGCTACAAATTCAATCAGTTCAAGATCACCGCGGGCGGACGCTGGTACGACTTCCATGAAAAACGCCGCTTCCACTCGGGCGGCCTTTTCTCGAACGATGACGATCGCACCGACACCACCAAGTCGAACGGTTTCAGCCCGCGCGGAATCCTCAGCTGGGAGCCTGACCGCAGCCTCAGCGTCAACCTGCAGGTTGCGAAGGGCTTCCGTCTCGGCGGCGTCAACGATCCGCTTAACGTTCCGCTTTGCAGCGGTTCGGATATCGCGACCTTCGGCGGCTTCCAGACCTACAAGGACGAGACGCTCTGGAACTACGAAGCCGGCGTCAAATATTCGAAGCATGGCGTGACGTTCAACGCTGCGGCTTTCTACAACGACATCAGGAACCTGCAGGTGACGCTCGATGCCGGCAGCTGCTCGTCGCGCATCGTGTTCAACGTGCCCAAGGCCCACGCTGCAGGCATCGAGGCGGAGTTCGACGTCCATCCGATGATGGGTCTTGACCTGTCGTTCGCCGGCAGCGTCCTGGACTCGAAGTTTGGATCGTCGGTGACCAGCAACGGCGTCGTTGTTGAAGGCATTCGCAAGGGGAATCGCCTGCCGACCGTGCCGAAGTACCAGCTTGCAGCGACCGCGAATTACGAGACGCGCTTCAACTCCGACGCTGATTGGTACGTCAATGGCAGCGTGCAGCATATCGGGAATCGCTACACGCAACCGAGCGACCAAGAGCCGATCGGAATCATCAATCTCACTTACTTCGATCCAGCGACCAACGCGTCCGGGGTCGTGCCGACGGCGCTCGGTACATTCCAGCTGCCGGCTTACACGCTGGTCAACGCCTCCCTCGGGATCAAGTGGGACAACGGTCTCGAGGTGTCGGCCTACGTAAACAACATCTTCGATGTTGATCCCAAGCTGTCGCTTGATCGCGAACGCGGACTTCGGGCGCGCATCGGCTACAACGTTGGACAGCCACGGATCATCGGCCTTACTGTCCGCGACAGCTTCGGCGGCCATGCTGCCCCTCCGCCGCCGCCGCCGCCGCCGCCGCCTCCACCACCTCCGCCGATGCAGACCTGCGCCGATGGATCGGTGATCGCAGCGACGGCGACCTGCCCGGCTCCGCCGCCGCCGCCGCCGCCGCCGCCGCCGCCCGCGCCACAGCGCGGCTGAACGCAAGCGAAGTGAAAGCTGTAAGCGTATCGCGCCGCGCGCTCCTCCGCGGGGCGGGCGGCGCGGCCGTTTCTCCGCTATTGGCACAGCCGATGGCCAAGAAGCATCGAGGGCATGTCGCAATCGTCGGCGCAGGCGTGTTCGGCGCCTGGACAGCACATCATTTGCAGCAGGAAGGGCACAAGGTGACGTTGGTCGACGCCTGGGGCCCGGCGCACAGCCGTGCCTCTTCGGGCGGCGAATCCCGCCTCACCCGTGCCGCCTACGGCAAGGACGAAATCTATACGCGCATGGCGATGGACTCGCTACCGCAGTGGAAAGCGCTCAGCGCCGTATCGGGGCTGCCGATCTTCATCCGCGCCGGAATCCTGTTCTTCTTCCCGACCGAGGAACCCTACGTCCGCGACAGCATCGCCGCGCATAAGAAATTCGGCCTGCCGACGGATGTTTTGACGCAAGCCGAAATGGCGCGGCGCTTCCCAATGATCGACTTCGACGGGATCAGGGTCGGCCTTTACGAACCCGGCTTCGGGGCATTGATGGCGCGCCGAGCGGTGCTGACCCTCGTCGATCGGTTTACGAAGGCGGGGGGGAAATACACGAAAGGCTTCGTGCAGCCGCCCTCCACAAGTGGCACGGAGCTGCACGAAATCGAGCTGTCGTCGGGTGAAAACATCCAGGCTGACCGCTTCGTCTTCGCCGCCGGGCCTTGGCTCCCCAAGCTCTTCCCACAGGTGATTGGGCCGAGGATCCTTCCGACGCGGCAGGAAGTCTTCTTTTTTGCGCCGCCGGCGGGTGATCGCCGTTTCGCGCCCGGCGCGATGCCCGGCTGGGCAGATTTCAACGGCGGCGACATTTTCTACGGCTTCCCCGACCTCGAGAGCCGGGGCGCGAAGTTCGCGCACGACGCCCACGGTATCGAAGTGGATCCCGACGCGCAGAGCCGGCGCCCGACCGAGGCGGCGCTTGCGGAGATCGTCGCCTATCGCGACCGCCGTTTCCCGCTGCTGAAGGGCGCGCCGCTCACCGAGGCTCGAGTCTGCCAGTATGAGAACAGCTCCAACGGCGATTTTTTGATCGACCTGCATCCGGATTGGCCGAACGTGCTCCTGCTCGGCGGCGGATCGGGCCACGGGTTCAAGCACGGGCCCGAGGTGGGCCGCTATGCTGCTGCGCGGCTGATGGGCTCAGCCAAGCCGGAGCCGCGGTTCAGCCTCGCTTCCAAGGCCGAAGCACACCACCGCGAAGTGCACTAGTCCGGCTTCTTCGCAACTCCGACCAGCGCAGGTCGAAGCAGCCGGTCCTTCATCACATAGCCGGGCTGCATTTCCTCGACGATCGTCCCCGGCTCCTCGTCGCTTGGAATTTCCATCATTGCCTGGTGGCGATGCGGATCGAGGGCCTCGCCCACCGACTTGATGCGGCTGATCCCGTGCCGCTGGAATACAGCTTCCAGCTCGCGCGAGGTGGCTTCGATGCCGGCGAGAAACTGTGCGGCCGTCTTGTCGGCGCGCAAATCCTCGCCAACAGCCGCCAAAGCCCGCTCGAGGTGATCCTTGATTGCAAGCATGTCGCGAGCGAAGCCCGCTGCGGCATAGCTCGTCGCCTGTTGCAGCTCCTGTTCGAGCCTCCGCCGGACGTTCTGGGTCTCGGCCGCCGCGTAGAGCGCATTTGACTTCGCTTCCTCGAGCTGGCGCTCGAGCTCGGCTAGATGATCGTGCTCGGCCACCTCGGGCGCGTCCTCGGCCGTTTCCTTGCGGAGTTCCTCGGCCTCGCCGTGGAGCTGTTCTTCGCCTTTCGCGCCCTCTGTCATGCCATCAATCTCGTTAGTGCCTTGGCTGTGAAATCCACCATGGGGACCACGCGAGCATAGTTCAACCGCGTCGGACCGATCACGGCCACAACGCCGACGACCTCGCCCTGGCTCCCGCGATAGGGTGCGGCAATGACGGACGAGCCGGAAAGCGCGAACATCCGGTTCTCGGAGCCGATGAAGATCCTGCAGCCGGGCGCATCCCGGGCCCCTTCGAGGAGCCGCGCAATCTCTTGCGCTTCCTCAAGCTCGTCGAGAAGCTTTCTAACGCGGTCCAAATCGTCTGCCGCATGGTCGTCGATAAGGTTCGCCTGGCCGCGAACGATCAGCACTGGCCGGCGCGCGTGATCCTGGCTCCATGCCGCGAGACCGGATGCGACCAGTTCGGCGGCGACGGCATCGATCGCCTCCTTTCGGTCGCGAATTTCGGCCCGAAGGCGCGCCTCGGCTTCAATCAGGGTCAAGCCGGAAAGCCGCGCGTTGATGAAATTGCTGACCTCCGTCAGGGCACCCGCGCTCGTCCCTCCGTCGAGCGACACGATGCGGTTCTCGACGCTTCCGTCTGCGCCGACAAGAACGGCGAGCGCCCGGCGCGGGCTCAAGGGCACAAAGCTCAGTTGCTTAAGCACGATTTCGCGTTTCGGCGCCAGGACCACGCCTGCTGCCTGGCTGAGGCCCGATAAGGCCGCCGAGGCTGCGGCAAGCGCGTCCTCGATGGGCTGGTCGCGGACGATCTGGCGCTCGATCTCGCGCCGTTCGCTGAGATTTGGAGCGGCGGCATGCATGATCCCGTCGACGAACAGGCGAAGGCCGCTATCGGTCGGGATTCGCCCGGCGGACGTATGCGGGTGCGTGAGCAATCCTCGCTCCTCCAGCTCCTGCATCACACCGCGGATCGAAGCCGGAGAAAGGCTGATCGAGCCGGCAAGCGCCTTGGATCCGATCGGCAGCCCGCGCTCGAGATAGGCCTCGACCACATGGCCGAAAATCTCGCGCATCCGGTCTGTCAGTTCGCCAATCGGCTGAGTCATGCGCACCCATCTAGGATTGCCGGGTTTCACGGTCTAGGGACGCGGCACACCAGGATCAGGAGAGTCTATGCGTCCGTCCGGCCGCGCGCCCGACCAAATGCGCGAACTTCGTTTCGAGCCCGGCTTCACCCGTCATGCGGAAGGATCATGTCTCGTCAGCTTTGGCGACACGCGGGTGCTGTGCACTGCAAGCGTCGAGGAGAAGGTCCCGCCTTTCCTGCGCGGGAAGCAACAGGGCTGGGTGACGGCCGAATATGGGATGCTCCCGCGAGCCACGCACACACGCGGCAACCGCGAGGCGGCAAAAGGCAAGCAATCGGGCCGGACGCAGGAAATCCAGCGGTTGATCGGACGGTCGCTTCGTGCGGTCGTCGATCTCAGGAGCCTCGGTGAGCGGCAGGTGATCGTCGACTGCGACGTCATTCAGGCTGACGGCGGGACTCGGACCGCTTCAATTTCCGGGGGCTGGGTCGCGCTTCGAATTGCGATCGACAAGCTGTTGCAGGCGAACTCGCTTTCGACCGATCCAATCCGGACCCAGGTGGCCGCAGTCAGCTGCGGAATCCACCAGGGCAACGCCGTCCTCGACCTCGATTATGATGAAGACAGCCAAGCGGGGTGCGACGGGAATTTCGTGCTGACGGCCGACGGAAGCATCGTCGAAGCCCAAGTGACCGCCGAAGGCGAATGCTATGACGAGGAGGGCCTGCTTCGCCTCCTCCGTCTCGCGCGGATCGGCTGCGGCGAAATCTTCATGGGCCAACTGAAGGCGACGGGGCGGTGAGGCCGATCGGCGATAGGCTGCTCATCGCCACGCACAATGCCGGCAAGCTGCGCGAGATCGCGGCGCTGGTCGAACCGCTTGGCCTCTCCTGTGTCGGGGCAGAGGAACTTGGTCTCCCGGAGCCCGACGAGATCGGAAACACGTTCGCCGACAATGCGGACCTCAAGGCGCGCGAAGCGGCCGACCTGAGCGGACTGCCTGCCCTTGCTGACGACAGCGGCCTGTGCGTTGACGCGCTCCATGGCCGTCCCGGCATTTTTTCGGCGCGCTGGGCGGAGGATGCAGACGGCAACCGCGACTGGATGCGCGCGATGGAGCGCGTCTGGCGCGAGTTGCAGGCCGAGGAGCCCGACGAGCCGGCCCCCGCCGCGCACTTCATCTGCTCGCTCGCAATCGCCTGGCCGAACGACGGCCAAGCCGAGACATTTGACGGCCGAGTGGACGGAATTCTCGTCTGGCCGCCGCGTGGGACTTGCGGCTTCGGCTACGATCCGATGTTCGTGCCGGTTGGCCACGAAAAGACGTTTGGCGAGCTCGATCCCGAGCTCAAGCATTCGATCAGCCACCGGGCCGATGCATTTCGCAAATTGCTCGAGGCGATTCGCGGTGAAACGCTTCAAAAATAGGATTTAATCTGCGAGGCTTAAAGTCCATGGCCTTGGAATGGACGAGCGAAGCTTTAGAAGCGCTCGCCATCTTTCTGAAGTCCTCAAAAAGGCCGGCGATCGCATGACTTTGGCAAATTCATGCACCGAATCGACCGGAGCCGCGCCGTTGGCGCTCTATGTCCATTGGCCGTTCTGCATCAGCAAGTGCCCCTATTGCGATTTCAACAGTCATGTCCGCAAGAGCATCGATGAGGACGTGTGGCGGGAAGCGCTGCTTGCCGATTTGGAATATGAGGCGCGGCTCCTCCCGGACCGAAGACTGACCTCGATCTTCTTGGGCGGAGGAACCCCTTCGCTGATGGATCCGCGGACCGTCGAAGCACTGATTGCGGCGGGAACAGCGCACTGGGCGCCAGCCGAAGACATCGAGGTCACGCTCGAGGCCAACCCGAACTCGGTCGAGACGGCTCGATTTGCCGATCTGGTAAGCTCTGGCGTGAACCGCCTGTCGCTCGGGCTGCAACGCTTCGATGATGACGGCCTGAAGTTCCTCGGCCGCGCCCATTCCGCGCGTGAAGGCTTCGCCGCGCTCGAAACCGCACAGAGGCATTTCCGCCGAGTCAGCTTCGACCTCATCTATGCGCTCCCCCAAGAGACCGAGGACGGCTGGTCGGCGATGCTCGCCCAGGCGCTAGCCCTCGGGACGAAGCATCTCTCGCTCTACCAACTGACGATTGAGCCGGGCACGCGTTTCGCGAGCATGGTCGCAAGGCGCGAATTCGAGCCTCTTGATTGCGATGCCGCAGCGGCACTCTACGAAATGACAGAGGCGATGACCTCGATTTCGGGGATGCCGGCGTACGAAATCAGCAATTACGCCCGGCGCGGCCAGGAGAGCCGCCATAATCTCACCTACTGGCGCTATGGAGATTATTCGGGGATCGGCCCTGGCGCGCATGGCCGGCGGCTGGGAATGCGGACGGCGCGCCACCGCAAGCCCGAGAATTTTCTGGCCGCAATCTCCCGTGATGGCCACGGGATCGTGGAGCAGGCCCCGCTTTCACCGACCGAGGCTGCAGACGAGGCGCTGGTCATGGGCCTTCGGCTAAGCGAAGGCATCGATCCGGTGGAAATTGCCGGCCGTTTTGATCTCGCGTCGGTGGTGGATTCGGTGCGCGTCGAGCAGCTGACAGGTTCAGGCCATCTCACGAGGATGGGTGCGCGGCTTGCGCTAACCGCGAAGGGACGCCTCCTCCTCGATCATATCCTCGGCGAAATTGCGGTCTTGCAGCCTAGTGCTTTTGTGGCGGCGTAGTCGAAGTTGCCGGCGTCGGTGCCGGCGTCGTTGCTGCCACGACCGGTGCGGCGGGAGCGGCCGCCTTCGCGTTCTGCTTGGCCGTGAACTTGTAATTGTCCGCGGGCGTCGAGACATAATCATCGATCGTCATCTCAGCATCGTCGGCAGCCGCTCTACGGGTCATTCCATTCTTCATGCGGAAGGAAACCAGCGCTTCTTTCAGCGACCCCATCTGGACCGTGCAGGCATTGCGCAGATAAGTCTCGATGGTGTCCGCGCTTACCTTCTGGGTCGTCGCTTTGGCGGTTGCGTCATGAAGACAGCCGCGGAAAGCCGACGTCGGCGCCGATATCGACGCCTGCAGAGCGCTCAACAGGATCGCCGAGGCTCCCAATAATGCAATCATCGCCCTCTCCCCAGGCCAATGAACCGCGTGCACGATGACTCTTTTTCGCTTGAATTGGAAGAGGTTAATCCAGGGCTGATGGAAAAGCTGCTTCCCCCCGGCCTGCACATCGTCGCGACTCCGATCGGCAATCTCGGCGATATTAGTCCGCGCGCTGCAAATACCCTCCGGAACGCGGATCAAATTCTCGCCGAAGACACAAGGGTGACCGCGAAGCTGCTCGCGCATATCGGCGCCAAGGTTCGAATGGTCCGCTACGACGATCATAGCAGCGACGCCGAGCGGAGGCGAATCGTCGAGCGGCTTGGGAACGAAGCGATCGCGCTGGTCAGCGATGCCGGTACGCCGCTGATTTCCGACCCGGGATACAAGCTGGTGCGCGCAGCACGCGCTTCGGGACATGCAGTGCACACGGTGCCGGGCCCGTCGGCAGTCATTGCCGCGCTGACGCTCGCCGGACTTCCGACCGACCGGTTCCTTTTCCTCGGTTTTCTGCCAGCCAAGGAGAAGGCGCGCCGCGACGCCATCGGGGAGATCGCCCAGGTTCGTGCCACCCTCATTTTGTACGAAAGCCCCCCAAGGCTTGCCGGCACCTTGACCGCGTTGAGCGAGCAACTTGGCCCACGCGACGGAGCGGTGGTGCGCGAGATCAGCAAGCTTCACGAGGAATGCGTAACAGACAGCTTGCCGCGCCTTGCTGCGCGCTACGCCGATGCACAGCCGAAAGGCGAGATCGTCATCATCGTTGGCCCGCCCGTCCACGAACCTGAGGCGGACGACGACGCGCTCGATGCCGCCCTCGATGAAGCGCTGAAGCGCCTGTCACCCTCGCGGGCAGCGGCGAAGGTTGCGGAACTGCTGAAAGTGCCGCGAAAGCGCGCCTACGCCCGCGCACTTGAACGCTCGAAATGAATTGTCATGCAGCAAAAAGAGCGCGGGCGTAGGCGCGGAGAGGACCTTCGGATCGACGTCCTATTCGTCGTTCCGCGGCGCTTGCCAATGCATCTCGTCAATGTCTGGCAAGGGTGACAGCAATAAGCTGCGCCACTAGACGCGAACTGCAATGACACTCCGCGTCGCCGTTCAGATGGATCCGCTAGAGAAGATCAACATCGCGGGCGATTCCAGTTTCGCAATCATGCTCAAGGCACAGGAACTTGCCCACGAGCTTTATTGGTACACGCCCGAGGACCTGAGCTTTGCCGAAGGCCGGCTTTGGACAATGGGCTATCCGGTGTTGGTTCAGCGCATTGAAGGCGACCATTACCAGTTCGGCGAGCCGCGCATCCTCGATCTCGGCAAAGACGTGGACGTGGTGCTGATGCGCCAGGACCCGCCGTTCGACCTTGGCTACATCACCGCGACCCACTTGCTTGAGCGGATTCAGGGTGAAACCTTGGTCGTGAACGATCCGGCAAGCGTCCGCAATGCGCCCGAAAAGCTGTGGGTTCTAGACTTCGAGCAATTCATGCCACCCACGGCAATCACCCGGTCGCGCGGCCTCGCCCGCAAGTTCCTCGCCGAGCATGGCGAGATCGTGATCAAGCCGCTTCACGGCTTTGCTGGCGGCTCGGTGTTCCGGATCGGTGGCGACGGCCGCAACCTCGCGTCGCTGATCGAGCTGTTCAACAAGACCTACCGGGAACCGCATGTCATCCAGAAATTCCTCCCGGAGATTGTCGAGGGCGACAAAAGGATTGTGCTCGTCGATGGTGAGGTTGCCGGCGCCATCAACCGCGTCCCGGGCGAAGGTGAAATTCGGTCGAACCTCGCGGTCGGCGGGACCGCAGCCAAGACGGATTTGACGGCGCGCGAGGAGGAAATCTGCGCCATTCTCGGCCCAGAATGCCGGAAGCGCGGGCTGATTTTCGTCGGGATCGACGTGATCGGCGGCAAGTGGCTAACCGAAATCAACGTCACCTCGCCCACCGGGATCGTCGCGATCGACAAGTTCAACGGCACCGATACTGCAGCGCTGATCTGGGAAGCGATCGAGCAGCGGGTGAACAATTAGGTCCTTTTTGGCGCGATTTGCATTCTAAGACATGGCCAACCCATTCATCCGAAACGGTTATTTAGCGATCGATTTACCGGATCCGCTTACTTCGATCCGGGTCGCGGCACGATGGCTTCCCCACTAGCCTGAGCGCCGCGGCGAATGGTTCGACGTCCCTGGGCCTCCGGCTCAGGCGCGGGGGTGGGCGTGGCGATAGACATCGAGGAGTCGCGCTGCGTCCACCGCCGTGTAGATTTGGGTCGATGAAAGGCTCGCATGGCCGAGCAACTCCTGCAGGGCGCGGAGGTCGGCTCCGCGAGCGAGCAGATGAGTCGCAAAGCTGTGCCGCAGGGCGTGAGGAGTGAGCGTGTCGGGCAGGCCGAGGCGCTTGCGCGCGGCGGCGACAGCCCGTCTAACCAGGTCTGGATTGAGCGGGCCTCCGCGAGCGCCGACGAACAGCGGGACTTCGCCGCGCAGCGGATAAGGACATTGCCGCACATAATCGTCGATCGCTTCGCGCACCGCCGGAACGATCGGAACGAGGCGAGTCTTGGATCTCTTGCCCGTCACTCGCAGCGTTGCGCCGATCGGCAGCACGTTCGCGCCTAGCGACAGGGCTTCGGCAACGCGCAGGCCCGCTCCGTAGAGCAGCAGCAGGATGGCGAGGTCACGCGCCCCGATCCACGGCGCGCTTGCGGCTTCGGCGGCATTCTCGGCCAGATTGACAGCATCATCGGGCGCCGCAGGTCTCGGCAGCGTTCGCGGCCGCTTCGGTGCTCGAGTGCGGGGCAGCTGCGGGGGAGAACCTTGCTGTTCGGCAGCATAGCGAAGGAATGAGCGAACTCCGGAAAGCTCGCGCGCCGCGGAGGAGGCGCCGAGACCGCCGGCGCGCCGGTCGGCAAGGAAAGCGCGAAGTTCGGGCGAGGCGACTTGCGTCAACGCCCCGGCATCGATGAGCTCACCGCGATAGCGGCCGAGGAAGTCGATCAGGCGGTGAGCCGTCGCGGCATAAGCGCGCACCGTGTGCGCCGAGCGCCTGCGGTCGTGCTGGAGATAGGAAGCCCAGCGCGCTGCCAGCGCGCTTGCCGGATGGATCAGGCTTGCGGGATCGTCAGCCACTTGCGGATCATAGCCGCAAGGCTCTTGCCGAGGAATATCAGCAATTCCGATCCGTGGCGCGCATCGAGCCTTAGCTCGGCGCGCTGGCCGAGCGCGAGCAGCCCCGACGGGAGCGGCGGCTCGCAATCGATGCGGACCAGGGCTTCGGCCCGGATCAGGTCGCAGGCTGGGCCGAACAAAGGATGGCCGCGCTTGACGGTGCGCATCTCAACTCCGTCGACGCGGTCGATGGCGCGGGCGAGGATGGCCGGGTCGACCAGCTGCACACCGCTGCCGTCGGCGCGAAAACCTTTGTCGCCGATGATCAGCGACAGAGCGACGGAATCGATCCTGAGGATCAGCGGCCATTCCTGCGTCACGACGTGGAGCAGCGCCTCGACGCTGTCGGCGTCGATCGCCGCGAGCACGGCCTCATGAATGGAAGCGACTGCCCCCGAATGGCCGCGGGCGAAGGCGATGAGGTCCTGGTTGGCCTCTTCCACGGCGCCGAGGCGCTGGCGCAGATGCGCCACCGCCCGTTCTTCGAAGGGGATCACCGTCGCCATCGCGGCCGAGGATAGGCGAGCGGCGGTTAATTTCCTACTCAGCGGCTGCAGCGCCTCGACAAGTTGTTGATCCAGTGCAACTTATTGCGCGCAGTTTGTGGATCGCCATCGCCGGCGCCCGCAAGAGATTCCTCTTCTTCGGCCGTACCCGCGGTGAAGGACGCGTTGGTTCGATTCACCGTCAAACACCAATAGGCAATGCCCAAAACAAAAGCGGCGGCGCCATAGGGCACCGCCGCTTCGGTTACCGACCTCGAAGCTTCGGCTTAGCCGAGGTGGTTCGAGACGTTGTTGAAGGTCGTGTTCAGCTTGTTGCCGATGCCCTGCATCGCGCCGATGGCAGCAACAGCGATAAGAGCCGCGATCAGACCATATTCGATGGCGGTCGCACCCTCTTCGTTACGAATCAGCTTGAGAAACTTGCTCATGGTCTTCGCTCCTTGGTTCCACAAACGGCGGCAATTGCAGCCGCGCCCTGCCGTCCACTGCAGGATGGGTGGAACCTAGTGCTGGGCGGTTGAGGAAGAGTTACGCGCGAAGGTTAGCGAAGGGTTAAAGACGATTAGATAATATGTTGTATTCACACGATTTTCTGACCCGTCGATTGCCAATCCTTAAGGAAGCTCGCGATCCCCGTATCGGTTAAAGGATGTTTGAACAGCTCCCAGATGATCTTGGGCGGTGCCGTCATGACATCTGCTCCGATCTTGGCGGCTTCGACGACGTGCATGGGATGGCGAATGCTGGCCGCGAGGATCTCGGTCCGGAAATCATAATTATCGTAGATCAGCCTGATGTCGCCGATCAGCTGCATGCCGTCGGCGCTGATGTCGTCGAGCCGTCCGATGAAGGGCGAGATGAAGGTCGCTCCGGCCTTTGCAGCCAGCAGCGCCTGGGCCGGCGAGAAGCAGAGCGTCACGTTGACCATCGACCCGTCGCCGCTCAGCGCCTTGCAGGCCTTGAGGCCGGCGGGCGTCAGCGGCACCTTGATCGCGATATTGTCGGCGATCTTTCGAAGGACGCCGGCCTCGCGCATCATGCCGTCATAGTCGAGCGCGACGACCTCGGCCGATACCGGGCCCTTCACCACCCCGCAGATTTCCTTCACGACTTCAACGAAGTTGCGGCCCGACTTGTGGATCAGCGAAGGGTTCGTAGTGACGCCGTCGAGCAACCCGGTGTCGGCGAGCTCCTTGATTTCGGCAATTTCGGCTGTGTCGGCGAAGAATTTCATAGGAATTGCCTACGTCCCGGCTTTGGTTGATGGCTGTGCTCATGGGCAATAGCCGCTTGGGCGAAGCGCGTCATCCGATTCGGGAGG
>JANWLR010000049.1 GCA_025450755.1 Sphingomicrobium sp.
ATATGATCATCAGGCGATCGTCTCGGTGCTCCGACACGAGTCGCCGCACGAACATGTCGCTTATGAGATTTTCTATCCTACGGGGCCCTTCGCGCTTCTTCCGATGAACGATGACTCGATCGGGCATCGCTCGGCAATCGTCTGGTCGGTCCCCGATGAGGATGCCGGGGGATGGTTGGCTCTGAGCGATGAGGACTTCGCCGCCGAAGCGCAGGCGGCGATGGGTGGCTTCCTCGGTCAAATCGAGATGCTCGCGCCTCGCTCAACTTTCCCGCTTGGATTCCATCATGCCGCGCAGATCACGGCGCAGCGCCTGGCGCTTGTCGGTGACTCGGCGCACGCGATTCATCCGATCGCTGGCCAAGGGCTGAACCTCGGTTTCCGCGACGTCGCAGCGCTAACCGAGGTGATCGTCGAAGGCGCTCGGCTGGGGCTCGATCTTGGCGATACCCAATTGCTCGATCGTTACCAGCGGTGGCGCTCGCTCGATGCGCTGTCGGTCGCTTTTGCGACCGACACGCTGACTCGTATCTACGGCGTTCGGGGTATCGCGGCTTCGGCAATTCGCCGCTTTGGCATGGGCCTGGTCGGCCGAATTTCGCCGCTCAGGAACCGGCTGATGAGCGAAGCGCGCGGCACCAGCGGCGACCTCCCGCTCTTGCTTCGGGGATTGCCGATCTAAATGAACATGCTTGCCTGTCCCCCCGACAGGCTACGCCTGATCATTGAAGCGTCTGCTCGACGTCGTTTCCGCCGGTCACAGCGGCCCGGTGGAATTGCATCAGCTGCACCAGAAGATCCGCCCTGCCTTCGAGCGTTGGCTCTTCGAGCAGCGCCTGCTTGGCTCCGATGTCAAACGGCGCCACTTGTGCGATCGCATTGACCAGCATCTCATCATCAAGCCGGTTGACGGCATTCCAGTCGACCGCGAGCCCCATTGCATCTCCGAGCCGTCGCGCTTCCCGCTCGACTTCGGCGCGCTGGGCAAGCGCCAAGGGTGCCGGATCACTGTCGTCGAATGCTTCAACATCGACCTCGGCGCACCGATAGGGCGCGTCGATGTTTGTCTCGTCAATGAGCCTGAAGCGATTGGTCCCCAGGAGCACGATGTTGTATCGGCCGTCTTCGAGCTCCTCCACTCCGACCAGTTCACCGACGCAGCCGACGCTGAAGAGCGGCGCCCGATTATCGTCGTCGAGCCGGTGCGGCTGGATCATCGCGATTCGCCCGGCACCATCAATCGCATCGCTGACCATCTCGCGGTAGCGCGGTTCGAAGATGTGCAGCGGAAGTTGGGACCGCGGGAAGAGAATCGCTCCAGGAAGCGGAAAGATGGGAACGCGCAGCGTCCGGCTCATGTGAAGAGAACGGCCGAAAGGCGTCGACGCTGGGTGCTCGACCAAGGATCTTCGAGCCCCTGCGCCTCGAGCAACTGAAGAAAGCGTTGGCGGGCGGCACCCTCATTCCACTCGCGGTCGCGCCGAATGATTTCCAGCAAGGCATCGGCGGCCGAATCGCGATCGCCCGCAGCCATTTTTGCATTGGCGAGCTCGAACCGCGCTTCGTGGTCGTCCGGGTTCGATTCGAGGCGAAGCGTCAACGCCGAAGTGTCCGCCACCGGTGCAGCCGTCGCAACCTCGAGCGCGGCTCGGGCGCGGGCGATTTCGGGCTTCTTCGCAAGCTCTTCAGGAACCGCGTCGATGATTTCGCGGGCTTCGCCAGTCTCGCCGCTCGCAATCAACGACCGAGCCAATCCAGCGATGACGGCCGGGTCCTCGGGCGCCATCTCCCGAACCTGGCGAAAGATGTTCGCCGCGCGTGGCGCGTCGCCCTCTTCGAGCACCTGTTCGCCCATCGCAACAAGCGGCTCGATCTCCGTCTGGGGAACAGCTCCTTCGGGCTCAATCTTGAGCTGCGTGAGGAGCTGATCGAGCGCCTTCTTGATCTGACCTTCACTTCGATAGTTGGTGAGATCCGCGACAGGCTGACCGCGATAGATCGCATAGACGGTCGGGATCGATTGGATCCGGAACTGGGCGGCGAGAAGCTTTTCCTTGTCGACGTCGATCTTGGCGAGCTTTACGCCCTTGGCCGCATAGTCTTGTGCGATCTTGTCGAGCACCGGTGAAAGCTGTTTGCAGGGTCCGCACCATTCCGCCCAGAAATCGAGGATCACGAGCGCCGTCATGGACGGGTTGATGACGTCCTGCTCGAAACGCTCGATCGATTCGCGCTCAGCTTCGGTAAGTCCGAGTGTCGCCACAGCCTTAACCAGAGTCCCTTCAACGACCGTATTTCGGGGACCATATGGGCGGGCAGAGACGTCGCCACAAGCGCCTTGCAGGAGCGCGCACGGCCATGCTAGGCGCGCGCCTCACCTCCGCCGGGACTGCATCCGGCGTCAGCTCAGAGCGGGCGTAGCTCAGGGGTAGAGCACAACCTTGCCAAGGTTGGGGTCGAGGGTTCGAATCCCTTCGCCCGCTCCAGTTTCGCAAATTGTCCATGCAACTTGCTCTACGCGGGCGTCGTTGGTTCGCGGCGCCGTCGATTGTATGCGGCTGGCGCAAGGAGACTCGCAAAATGGCTGAACAGGCTGAGCTTACTCGCCCCCATGCATCCGCGACGAAGTTGCAGACCGTCAACCCTGCCAACGGCGAGCCCGGCAAATCCTACGATCGGCATACGATCGAGGATGGCCACCATGCCGCGGAGACGGCACGAGCCGTCTTTCTCAGCTGGCGCCGAACCTCCTTCGCCGATCGTTCAGCCATTATCCGCAAAGCTGCAGAGGTCCTGCGTTCCCGCAAGGACGAGTTCGCCCGGCTGATGACGGAAGAGATGGGCAAGACGCTCGACGATGGCCGCGCAGAGGTGGAGAAATGTGCGTTCCACTGCGATTGGTTCGCGGACAACGCCGACAAATACCTTGAGAAGCAGCCTGTAGAGATCGGCGGCGGCGGCGAAGCGTTCGTCACCTTCAACCCGCTCGGCGTGATCCTGGCGGTGATGCCCTGGAATTTCCCCTTCTGGCAGGTCTTTCGCGCTGCTGCGCCGGCATTGATGGCCGGCAATGGCATGCTGTTGAAGCACGCAAGCAATGTTCCGGGTTGCGCGCTTGCGATCGAAGGCGTGCTTCACCAGGCTGGCGTGCCGAAGGGGCTGTTCCGCACGCTCCAGTTGCAGAGCAGCGATGTCGAGCCTTTGATCAAGGACGAGAATGTCGCAGCGGTGACCCTCACCGGAAGCGTGCCGGCGGGGCGCGCTGTCGCTACCGCGGCCGGATCGGTGCTGAAGAAGTGCGTTCTCGAGCTCGGCGGATCTGACGCTTATATCGTTCTCGAAGATGCCGACGTTGCCGCCGCCGCGAAGGTCGCGGC
The DNA here is from genome assembly GCA_025450755.1 of Sphingomicrobium sp. Taxonomy (GTDB): domain Bacteria; phylum Pseudomonadota; class Alphaproteobacteria; order Sphingomonadales; family Sphingomonadaceae; genus Sphingomicrobium. Next base: position 3,378 of record JANWLR010000049.1, read on the forward strand.
AACGGCGCGAATGGTGAACGGCGGTCAAAGCTGCATCGCGGGCAAAAGATTCGTCGTCGTTCGCTCAATTCTCGACGCGTTCGAGAAGGCGCTGGTCGAGGCGATGCGCGCCTACGACATGGGTGATCCAACCCAAGAGGGCACGAAGCTTGGCCCGATGGTCAGCATCAAGGCGCGCGATGAAATTCACAAGCAGGTCGAGGAGAGCATCGCCAAAGGGGCGAAACTGCTCCTAGGCGGCACTGTTCCTGATCGCCCGGGCGCCTGGTATCCGGCCACGGTGCTGGCAAATGTTCGTCCGGGACAGCCAGCAAATGACGAGGAAGTGTTCGGACCTGTCGCAGCGATCATCGTCGCGGAGGATGAGGTCGACGCGATCCGGATAGCCAATTCGAGCGAGTTCGGCCTCGGCTCAGGCGTTCTGACGAGCGACCTCGAACGCGGGCGGCGGATCGCGGCCGAGGAGCTCGAAGCAGGCATGAGTTTCGTCAATGAAAGCGTCCGGTCCGACCCGCGCGCACCATTTGGCGGGGTCAAGCATTCGGGCTATGGCCGCGAATGCTCTGCCTTTGGAATCCATGAATTCGTCAACATCAAGACGGTCCATGTAAAGCCGCTCGGCCACGGCGGGCAAAACGGGATCGAATAGGATCTCAATCCTTTTCGCCGGTCTCCACGAGCGTATTTGCGTCGCCATAAAAATGCGTGCCGACAAGGCCGCGCGCGAGCGCCGAAGCGCGACCACCACGCACGAGATCGTCTGGATTAAACCGAAGCTCAGCGATCGTCAGCGGTGGAAGATTTACTGCCTTCAGCTTGGCGTTGAACGCAGCAACATCGCCGGCCTGCATTGCAGCCCACTCCGCCTCGACGTCCTTGAGTTCCCGGTCGAGCGCATCGATTCGTGCCATCTGATAAGCCGTCGGCCGGTCCTCGACGGCGGTGATCGCACCGTAGATCTGGTCCGTGTGTTCCCGCAGCCGCTCTTCGCCGGTGATCGCTCCGCCCTCGGTCGTCGCGACGATCTGCTTGCGCAGCGTGTCAGCCTTTGCGCTGAGCGCCGCCGCCGACGCTTTGACGTCAGCCGGGGCCGAGGCGTCCTTTGCGATCTGGCCGGCCTTGGCGCGCAGCCCGTTGATCTGTCCGACAGTCTTGCTCATTCGCAGGAACATCGCCTTCAGACGCTCGGCCGCGGCATATTGCGCCTCGCGGTCCGCGAGGTTGAAATTCGCGCGTTTGTCGAGCGTGACGGTCAGTGGCTCCGTGCTGACCTGGCCCGCACTGGTTAGCCGAACCGTATAATTTCCCGGAAGGACCCGCTCGCCCTGGGTCGACGAGCCGGCCAATGATGCTGCCGGCGGAACGATCGGCGGCTTGGTGAGCATCGACCAGCTTACGCGATTGAGACCGCGCCGCTTGGACGTCGGAATCTCGTCCACGACATTGCCTCTTGCGTCGAGGATCTCGAGCTTCATCCGCCCGATCACATGGCGCGCCTTCTGGTAGTAAGTGATCACCGCGCCGCTTGGCGGGTTGTCACCGAAATAGGTTGCATCGCCCTCGGCCCAGCCGCCATTGCCCTGGATCCGCTGCTGCACCGAAGATCCGGGCAGAAGGATTGCAGCGCTCGCCAGGGTCGCGGGCGTGAGCTGCCTCAGTGGACTGATGTCGTCGATCACCCACATGCCCCGGCCGTGGGTCGCTAGCACCATATCGTCATCGCGCTCCTGAAGCGCGATATCGCGCACAGCGAGCCCGTCGGGAAAGCCGTTGGGCTTGAACTGCGCCCAGCTTTGCCCTCCATTGAGCGAGATGTAGAGCCCGAACTCGGTGCCCAGATAGAGGATATTGGGGTTTAGCCGGTCCTCTTTGATGACGTGCGCATAGCCGCGCACGCCCGCCGTCCCGGGCCCGATCAGGCGCTGCCATGTGCGGCCATCATCGTTAGTGCGGTAAAGATAGGGCTGCATGTCGCCGACAGTGTGCCGGTCGTCGGTCACGTAGGCGACCGCGGGGTCGTAGCGGCTCGCCTCGACCCAGCTGATCAAGTTGCCCGCCGGCATTCCAAGATTCTTCGTGAGATTTGCACAGCTCTTGCCGCCGTCGCGGGTCAGCTGGACGTTTCCATCATCGGTGCCGATCCAGATCTCTCCGGGCGCGCGCGGGCTTTCCGAGATCGAATAGATCGTCGTGTTCATCTCGGCCGCCGAATTGTCGATCGTAATTCCGCCCGACTGCTCCTGGCGCTGGCGCACGGCATCGTTGGTCGTGAGATCGGGCGAGATGCGATCCCACGTCGTGCCGTGGTCGCGGCTTCGGAAGAGGAATTGCGAGCCGATGTAGATCGTGCCCTTCTCATTGGGCGAAAGGGCGATCGGCGTGTTCCAGTTGAAGCGCAGCTTCTCCTTATAATTCGCCTGCGGCTGGATCAGCCGGGCCTGCAGCGTCCTGCGGTTGATCCGCCCGACGAATCCGCCCTGAGATTCAGCGTAGGCATAGTCGGGATCGGATGGGTCGGCATACGCCCAGAAGCCGTCGCCGCCAAACAGGTTCTCCCAGCGGCTGTTGCTGATCCCGCCCGGATATTCCTGGTCACCGACCCAGGCGCTGTTGTCCTGCAGACCGCCGTAAACCTGGTACGGATCCTTGTTATCGGTACTGACGTGATAGAACTGGCTGACCGGCAAATTCTCGGCGTGCCACCAGCGGGTGCCGCCGTCGTAGGTGTACCAGAGGCCGCCGTCGTTCCCGCCGACCATATATTTGGTGTTGTTCGGGTTGATCCACATGTCGTGCCAGTCAACGTGCGCCGATCCGCCGGCATTGGAGAAGCTCTTGCCGCCATCTTCGGAAACGATCGGAT
>JANWLR010000050.1 GCA_025450755.1 Sphingomicrobium sp.
CGCTGTGGCTACGCTTCCGCCATCGCCTCTCCCGAGGATGGCGAGGATCAGCTTCCAAATGCCGCTATCCGGGTCCACTCCGGATTGCTGGATACAGTGGAATTTGACGCCCTTCTTGGTGAGCGCCGCGATGATATTGTAAAGGTCGTTGGAGGACCGCGCCAGCATATCCAGGCCGTCACAACGAGTGTGGCGATCCGAGCGCAGCGAGGCCTGATAGCAGGCGCCCAGACTTGCCTCCCTGCGCGTCCCTCGCCTAGTGCAGGCCATGAAACGTCAGTTCAACGCCAACGCGATCGTCGACGAGCTCGCGGACATCTATGACGAGTCCGTCGCCAATCTGAGACAAGCGCTTGGGCGCTACATCGAGGAGAGGAGTCCGCCGGACGCCCGCGCCCGGAAGAAGGGCGCATTCGCCTATCCCGAACTCAGGATCGATTATTCCGGCAAGGGTCCCACCATCGCTCCGCCGCGCGCCTTCGCCCGGCTCAATCAGGCGGGGACCTACGCCACCAGCATCGCCAGGCCAGAGCTGTTCCGGGCTTATCTCGTCGACCAGCTCGAGCACCTCGTCCGCGACTATGACGTGAACATCTCGGTCGGCCGCTCGGCGAGCGAGATTCCCTACCCCTATGTGATCGAGAATAGCGCAATCCAGGTCGGCGATATCGGCACGTCCGAGCTTTCTCGCTTTTTCCCCTCGAACGAACTCGTCCATCTCGGTGACGAGATCGCCGATGGCGTGTGGGAGAGCGCGCCCGACCAACCGCGGCCGCTCGCGCTTTTTGACGGCACCCGCACAGACTTCAGCCTTGCGCGCCTCAGGCATTATACGGGCACGCCGCCGGAACATTTCCAGCAATTCGTGCTGTTCACCAACTATGTCCGCTACGTCGACGAGTTTGTAGCGGTCGCGATCGACACGCTCCGGAGCAAGGATTCGCGGTTCACCGCATTGTCGGTCCCGGGCGCGGTGTTCGAGCGGGGTGAGCTGGTCGACGCCGAGGCGCAGATCGCCGCCGGCCAGTGGCGCCGGCACCAGATGCCGGCCTACCACCTCATGGCAGAAGGGCGGACCGGCGTCACCTTGGTAAACATCGGCGTCGGCCCCGCCAATGCAAAGACGATCTGCGACCACGTCGCCGTTCTTCGCCCCGAAGTGTGGCTGATGATCGGCCATTGCGGCGGCCTGAGGCCGAGCCAGACGATTGGCGATTACGTGCTCGCCCATGCCTATCTGCGCGACGACCACGTGCTCGATGACATGTTGCCTCCCGAGGTGCCGCTGCCGGCGATTGCCGAGGTGCAGAATGCGCTGTTCGACGCGACGACCGCGATCACCGGCGAGGACGAGGACAGCGTCAAGCGCCGGCTGCGCACCGGGACGGTGGTCACCACCGACGATCGCAATTGGGAGCTTCGCTACGTCGCCAGCGCACTCCGCTTCAACCAGAGTCGCGCCGTCGCGATCGATATGGAATCGGCGACCGTCGCCGCTCAGGGCTACCGCTTCAGAGTGCCCTACGGCACCCTGCTATGCGTCTCCGACAAGCCGCTCCATGGCGAATTGAAGCTGCCCGGCCAAGCCAACGCCTTCTACGAACGCGCAGTCAGCCAGCATTTGCGCATCGGGATCGAGGCGCTGAACCTGCTCCAGCGTGAAGGCGAGGGCCTTCACAGCCGCAAACTTCGCAGCTTCGACGAGCCGCCGTTCCGCTAGCGGAAACCGAGAAGATCTGCCCGTCGTGGGTGACCTCGACCTTTGTGGCAGTTGCCCTGCCCCCGAATGGCCGAGGTAAGCGGCTGATTATTTCGCGGGCGAGCGCCGCGTGTCGGCGAAGATCATATTGAGATAGGCCGCCAGGCGGACGCCGCCCTGCTCGAGCCGCCGCTCCATCACCGGCGTGAAGCGGTAAACGTAGGAAAAATTGAGGTCGGGCACGTCCGGCCCGCCCTTCTTCGTTTTCTTGCCCTTCACCGGTTTCGGCATGTCGGCGGCGGTCGGATAGACGGTGTCGCGGATCTCGGCGCTCTCGGTGATCCAGTCGAGCGGATTGACGTCCCACCAGGCGACGACGTCCGCCGGGCTGATGTGCCGTTCCAGCCTTGCCGCAAGCTCGCTGAAAGACAGCTGTTCCTCGTCGACCAGCGCCGAATCCCAAGCCGCATGCAGGTTTGTCGGCTTGCCAAACCAGGTGACCTTCACGTCATTGCCGCCCTTGTCGCAGCATTTGCCGGCATGGAGCGGCTGGTGGAGGTCACCGACGAGATGGACGATGAAGCGCAGCGCCGTCTGCTTGTCGGCACGGCTGGCGTTCGGATCCCGCAGAGTCTTGCTGAACTTGTCGAGGGCCTCGAGCGCGTCGCCCTCAGGCGGCGCATGGTCATAGGTGAGGTCGTTGAGGGTCACATAATGCCAGGGACTCGCCTGCTTCTGCCAGAAGGGCGACGGGTCCGCGCGCATGTCGTCGGGCCAGGTCGCCGCTTCATCGAGGCCCTCGCCATAGCCGAGGATCTGCTCGACGTTCGCTCGGGCGAGGCCGCTAAGCTGGGTATCCGCAATCGATGCGACGACGCGATGGCCGGTCTTGCCCCAGGCGAGTGCTGGGGTTGGAACCAATGAGCCCGCTGCAACCAAGCTGACGAATAACCGAGCATTCATTCGCAATTCCTCCGAGCCTCATTGCGAGCGTAGCGAAGCAGTCCAGTCAAGTAACAGCTGGATTGCCGCGTCGCCTTCAGCTCCTCGCAACGACGGCTGACTAGCGTGTCTTTATCGCCGTGCCTAAGGTCGAAATCATGACCGATGATCAATTGCTCGACCTCGCGCGGACGGCGGCGGCGAAGGCCTACGCGCCTTATTCGAACTTCCACGTCGGCTGCGCAATCGAGAGCGTCGACGGCGAAGTTGTGACCGGCGCGAACATGGAGAATGCCTGCTACCGCCTGGGCGTCTGCGCCGAGCAGAGCGCGCTCTCGGCTGCGCAGCACAAGTTCGGGCTCGACAAGGTCGCGAGTATCGCGGTGGTTGGCGGCGCGGATGCAACCGTCTGCACGCCGTGCGGCGGCTGCCGCCAGGCGATCCTCGAAGCCGCCCAGCTCAGCGGCCGCAACGTCGAGATCTTGTGCGGCAGCGGCGACGGCTCAGCGGTCGAGCGGCATACCATCGGCGAGTTGATCCCGTTCGGCTTTGGTCCGGGGAATTTGGAGCCGACTGGCGGCACGAGCGCTTCGTAGAAATCGTCAGCCTTTGTCCACGCACTGGCGGCGAGTTCGATCTGCCGCATAAGGTTCAAACCAATTTGATCTCCCGAAGCCGCTCCTGGAGATAATCGTTGGCGGTGATCGGCGGCCACTTGGGCTGCTCGCCCGCGGCAAACGTTTCCTTCAGCGGATCGATTAGGAAATCCGAGCGGAAGTGGAGGAAGAAGGGCATCGAATAGCGCGCCTTGCTCGCGCGGTCGGGAGTCGGGTTGACGACGCGGTGAGTGGTCGAGCGAAGCTTCCCGTTAGTCAGCCGCTGCAGCATGTCACCGATGTTGATCACCAGCTCGCCCGACCTGGGTGAGACGGGGATCCAGCGCTTATCGCGCGTCAGCAGCTGCAGCCCCGCTTCCTCGGCGCCGAGCAGAAGCGTGATCGCGTTGATGTCCTCATTCGCGCCGGCGCGGATATGCTCGCCGGTCGGCTCGCTTTGAGGCGGATAATGGAGCGCGCGGAGCACCGAATTGCCGTCGCGCACCGCGTCCTCGAAATAATCCTCGTCGATCTTGAGATAGCGAGCGATGGCTTTGAGTACCGTGAGGCCCGCTGTGTCGAACGCCGCGAACAGCTCCAGGAAAATATCCTTGAAACTCGGCACTTCCAACGGCCAGAGGTTATCCGGCATGTGGTCGCGGAAGCGGTGCCCTTGCGGCAGGTCGCGACCGACGTGCCAGAATTCCTTGAGATCGTGCGCCTTCAGGCCTTTGGCGGTCTCGATCCCGAACGGCGTATAGCCGCGCGCTCCGCCGCCGCCGGGGTTCAGATACTTGCGCTTCACTTCTTCGGGCAGCGCGAAGAAGGCTTTTGCCTTGTCCTCGGCGCGTTCGATCAGCTCCTCGGGAATTCCGTGGTCGGCGATGATCGCAAATCCATATTCCTCGAAGCTCCGCCCGAGCTTTTCGGCAAAGCCGTCGCGATCGCGGTCGGCATCCTTCAGCGAAACGGACGCGATATTGTCAGCGGTGATCGTGGCCATAACTCACTCTATTACCTGTCATTGCGAGCGAAGCGAAGCAATCCAGTCTGGATTGCCGCGTCGCCTGCGGCTCCTCGCAATGACGGTCAGCGCAGCATCAGCGAGGCCAGAGCAGCGCTCATCAGATTGGCGAGGCTTCCGGCGAGCAAGGCGCGGATGCCGAGCTTCGCGATCACCGGCCGTTGGTTGGGCGCAAGCCCACCCGTCACCGCCATCTGGATCGCGATTGAGCTGAAGTTCGCGAAGCCGCATAGCGCAAAGGTGACAATCTCGCGGCTGCGCAGGCTGAGCGTGGCCGTATCCATCTTGCCGAGCTCGATGAACGCGACGAATTCGTTGAGGACGAGCTTGGTGCCGAATAGCCCGCCCGCCGTCCCCGCCTCGCGCCACGGAACGCCGATCAGGAACATGATGGGCGCGAAGAAATAGCCAATCAGCCGCTGGAAGCTGAGGCCTGCGAACCAGGGCGAGCCGCCACGCTCGACGATCCAGTTGCCGATTCCGCCGAGGAGGCCGTTCGCAAGGGCAACAAGAGCGACGAAGGCGAGCACCATCGCGCCGACCGCGACAGCGAGCTTCACGCCGGTCTGCGCCCCTTGCGCGGCGGCCATGATGATGTTGGCGGGCTTGACACCCTCTTCGAACGTCTCGGCGACGTCGACCTTCTCATCCTCGACCTTGCCCGTGTCGGCGGGTTCGTCCGGCATGATCATCTTGGCCATCAGGATTCCCCCCGGCGCGGACATGAAGGCGGCGGCGAGGAGATAAGGCAGGTAACTCGCGCCGAGGAGGCTCGCGTAGGCGGCGAGGATCGTGCCAGCGACGCCCGCCATGCCAACGCACATCACGGTGAACAGGCGCGAGGGAGGGAGCGCGGCCAGATAGGGTCTGACGACCAGAGGCGATTCCGACTGGCCGACGAAAATGTTCGCAGCGGCCGATAGGGATTCGACGCGGCTGATGCCCGTCACCCAGCCAATCGCGCCGCCGACCCAGCGGACAATCCGCTGCATGATTCCGAGATAGTAAAGGATCGCGACAAGACTCGCGAAAAAGATGATCACCGGCAGCGCGGCAATCGCGAAGCTGTGCGCGAGCGGGTTGGCGGCGCTCGGCCCGAACAGGAACTCAGTGCCCTGTGTCGCATAGCCGAGGAGGTCGGACACGCCGGCAGACAAGCCGAGGATGCCTGCGCGGCCCCAGCTCGTGTAGAGCACGAGGAAGGCGATCGCCGCCTGCAACGCGAACGCTGCCCCGACGACGCGGATTTGGATCGCTTTGCGGTTGGTCGAAAGTGCGAAGGCGATAAGCAGAATGACGATTATCCCGGCAACGCCGAGCAGCTTCTGATTCATGCAGAGCCCCTCCCCCGAGGCGCAGAAAACTTCTTACCAGACCATGCCCTGCGTAGCGGCTGCGGCGGCTTCGTCCAGCAAATCCAGCGCTTCGTTGGGACTCGTAGCGACGAGTAGCTGGCCGCGCCGCTGTGCCGACAGGAAGCCGCTCTGGGTCGCATGATTGATGAATTCGATCATGCCATCCCAGAAGCCGTCGACGTTCAACAGGCAGAACGGCTTCTTATGATAGCCGAGCGCGTTCCAGCTCCACGCCTCGAACAATTCGTCGAGCGTTCCGATCCCCCCGGGGAGCGCGAGGAAGGCATCCGCAAGGTCGGTCATCTTCGCCTTGCGCTCGTGCATCGTCTCGACACGGTGGAGCTCGGTCAAACCAGTGTGCGCGACTTCGAGATTGACGAGCGCGGTCGGGATGACTCCGTACACCCGGCCGCCGGCCGAAAGAACGCTGTCGGCGATCAGGCCCATCAGCCCCAGACGGCCGCCGCCATAAACCAGGTCGATGCCGCGGCCGACCATGGCTGCCGCGGTCGCGCGCGTAGCTTCGGCAAACGCGGGGCCACTGCCCGCAGCCGAGCCGCAATAAACCGCGAGGCGCTGGACATTCTTCACAGGCCGGTCAGCTCTCTCAAGTCCGCTTCCGGCCGGGCGCCGAAGTGCGAGATAACTTCGGCCGCAGCGATTGAGCCTGTCTCGAGGCAGGCCTTAAGCGGCCTTCCACGGCACCGCGCTGCGAGGAAGCCGGCGGCGAACAGATCGCCCGCCCCTGTCGTGTCGACAACCTGCGCGACCGGCATGGCGGGCACTTCGACGAGATAGTCGCTTTCGACCGCGAGAGCCCCCTGCGGGCCCCGCGTAATCACCAACGTGCTCGCTTTGCCGGACAGGCTTGCGACGCATTGCGGCAGCGCTTCGCAGCCGGTCAGCTGCCTCACCTCGTCCTCGTTGCCGAATAATATGTCGACGATCCCCTGTTCGATCATTCCCAGCACGCCTTCGCGCCGGTCGCCGATGCACAGGCTTTCGGACAGAGTGAACGCGACGGTGCGTCCAGCCGAATGGGCGACGTTCGCCGCTTCGAGCATTGCAGCGCGAGGCCGCTCGGGCCCCCATAAATAGCCTTCAAGGAAAATCACGCTCGACGAACGAATGAGGTCGAGATCGAGCACGCCTGGAGTGAGCTCGTGACTTGCGCCGGGACAAGTGTTCATCGTTCGCTGGGCGTCGGGAGTAACGAGAATTAGACAGCGGCCGGTGGGTGGCGGCGGCACCAGCGCCGGAGTCTCGAACGCCACGCCAAGCGAGCGCATGTCGTGCGCGAAGATGTCGCCGAGCTGATCGGCAGCGACCTGGCCGACAAAGGCGACATCAAGGCCAAGCGCCGCTGCTCCCGCCATGCTGTTCGCCGCCGACCCGCCGCTGATCTCGCGCGCCGGGCCCATCGCCGCATAAAGTTCATCCGCCTGCTGGGCGCTCAGGAGCTGCATCCCGCCCCTTGGCAGACGATGTCGCTCGATGAAGGCGTCGTCGGTCGTCGCGATGACGTCGACGATGGCATCGCCAATCGCAACGATGTCGAGGGAGGATGAAGTCACGAGGCGCGTGGCTAGCCGCCCGTCCAAGCTGCGGTCAACGGCGGTTGCGCGGCTGGTTGCCTTGACCCGGAAAGCCGTTACCCATCAGCGCCACATGAGCAATCAGAATCCTGACCAGACGCGCTCCATTCCGCTATCGCTCTTTGGCTTGTCGATCTTCTACGGCGGCATGGTGTGCATCGCCGGAGTGCTCGGCAACAAGCAGGTCGCACTGGGCCCGCTTGCGGTCGAGGCCGGGATCTTCGCTTTCCTGCTTTTGGTTGTGACCTCGAGCTCGGTTGCGGAGTTACACGGCCGACCGATCGCAAACCGCCTGGTGCTGATCGGCTTCGTGCCGCTGATCACGTCCTTGGTGCTGAGCCTCTTTGTGCTCGCGTTGCCGCCCTCGCCGCAGATGGACGCAGCGCGCCTCAGCTCCTTCAACACGGTGATGGGCGGGACGCCGCGAATCTGGATCGGCGGCATTTGCGCCTACGGCGTCTCGACTTTCCTCAACGTGACGATCTTCAGCCGCTTGAAAGCACGAGAAGGCGCGGGCTACCTCTGGCTGCGCGCGGCAATCGCGAGCATCCTCAGCCAGATCGTTGACACGCTCATTTTCATCACGATCGCCTTTTATGGCATATTCCCGATCGGCGAATTACTGCTCGGGCAGATGCTTGCGAAGGTCATCTTGTCGGCCGTCTTGGTGCCGCCCCTCGTCTATCTTTTCGTGGCTCTGGGCCGGCGCCTCGACGCCTGACTTGGGTTGAAGCGTGGCATAAGTGCAACGGTTCCGGAGGATTCGTTAACTCGCCGCCGACGGCTGTAACAACAGCGCCTTAATCGGCTAATAGCGCCGCAGGGGTTCACCAACAGTTTCGTCGTTTTGGCGGGGGAGTTTTCGCGTGAAGAAATTCGTGCTTTTTTGCACGACGGCATTGTTGCCGTCGGCTGTCTACGCCCAGTCCACCGGTTCGGTCGATTTCGAAAAGCAAGCGATCGTCATCACCGGTACGAAAACCAGGAGCGTCGGCGGCGTGCAGACGCCCGACACGCCCAAGTCGAAGGTCGTCCTGACTCAGGAGATCATCTCCCGTTCGGCTCCGGGTCAGACCATTCTTGATACCGTCAACCTGGTTCCGGGCGTCAGCTTCCAGAACAACGATGCATACGGCACGTCGGGCGGCACGCTCGTCATCCGCGGCTTCGACGCCAGCCGGATCAGCCTCACCTTCGACGGCATTCCGCTGAACGACACAGGCAATTACGCGATCTACTCGAACCAGCAGCTCGATCCCGAGCTGATCGAGCAGGTCAACGTCAATCTCGGTTCGACCGACGTCGACTCGCCGACCGCATCGGCCGTCGGCGGAACCGTCAACTACCGGACGATCATTCCGACCGTGAAGCCGGGTGTCCGTTTCGTCGGCTCGCTCGGCGACTGGCATCAGTGGCGGGTGTTCGGCCTCATCAACACTGGCGAGATCGGACCGTGGGGAACGCGCATCTTCCTGTCGGCTTCGCGCCAGAAATATGACGTTCCGTTCAACGGCTATGGCAAGGAAGATAAACGTCAGTTCAATGCGCGCATCTACCAGACGATCGGCAACAACGGCGACTTCGTCTCGGTAGCTGGCAACTACAACGAGAATCGCAACAATTTCTTCGGTTCGCTTCCGCTGCGCACCGACCTGACGCAGAGCGCGACGAATTCTGCACCGCGCATCGTCGGTCCGAACTCGCAGAACCGCTATCCGACCAATGCCGACGAGCGGTTCTACAACATCAATTACCCGTGCACGACCGCACCTGCACGTCCGGGCATTGCGGACGCTCCTGCACCCGCACCAAACGCCAATGAGGCGAGCTGCGGCACCGAGTTCGATCGCCGGTACAACCCGTCGAACACCGGCAATATTCGCGGCTCGTCGCGCTTCACGCTCGCCGACGGTCTCATCCTGACGGTCGACCCGAGCTACCAATATGTGAAGGCCAATGGCGGTGGCACGGTAACCGCGCAGGAAGGTGCGGTTCGCGACATCAACCCGGCGGGAGGCACCGCCTCGGCGGCGTCCTGCCGCACGACGCCGAACAGCGCCACCAACACCTGCATTGCCGGCTATCTCGGAGGCACGCCTTATGCGGGCGTCGACCTGAACGGCGACGGCGACACCCTGGACACCGTGACGTTGCTCGCTCCGAGCCAGACGCACACCGACCGCTACGGCGTTATCGCAGGCCTCCGCTGGGACTTCGCACACGGGCAGATGTTCCGCGTCGGCTACACGCTCGACTATGGCGTCCACGTCCAGACCGGCGAAGTCGGCTACCTGAAGCCGAACGGCGAACCCTTTGACGTCTTCCCGATCAACCAGCCGATCCTCGACGTCTATGGACATCCGCTCGAGAAGCGCGACCGCCACTCTCTGGCGATCCTCAATCAGTTCTCGGGTGAGTATCAGGGACACTTTGGCGGGCTGACGGTCAATCTTGGCCTGCGCGCGCCGTTCTTCATCCGCGACCTGCACAATTACTGCTTCACCTCGAGCGCTTCGGGCTTCGTCGAGTGCACCGGCCGGAATTCGACCAACGATGCGTTGATCGCGCAGGACAATCCCTATTCATTTGATCCGGTAACGGGGAAGGTCACAGGCTTTGCGCCGCCGCAGAAGCGCCGGTTCAGCTATCACAAACTGCTTCCGAACATCGGCGCAGTTTATGACATCACGCCGGTGATGAGTGTCTTCGCGAGCTACAGCAAGGGCCTGTCGGTGCCCGGTACCGACAACCTTTACAACAGCTTCTACTTCCCAAAGGACACGCCGCAGGCGAAGCCGGATCCGGAGATCACCGATAATTTCGACGGCGGCGTTCGCTATCGTACAGGCAAGGTCCAGGCGCAGCTTGGTCTGTGGTACACGCACTTCACCAACCGCGAAGCTTCAGCTTTCGATCCCGAGCTGAACACGACGGTCTACCGCAACCTCGGAACCGTGAACAAATGGGGCGTCGACGGCTCCGTCGCTTACGAGCCCATCAAGCAGTTGACGCTGTATGCGTTCGGTTCGTGGAACAAGAGCCGGATCGAAGACAATATTCAGATCGGCAGCTTCGGAGTTGGAGCGAACAAGATTACCGACTGCGACAACATTCCCGCCGGTGCGCTGCCCGCGGATATTATCCGCAGTTGCGCCCTGACGAAGGGCAATCGCGAGTCGGGTGCGCCCAAATATCTGTACGGCTTCTCCGCCGTGGGCGACCTTGGCCCGGTCCAGCTGGGCGTCGAAGCCAAGCGCACTGGTCCGCGGTTTATCTTCGACAACAATCAGCCCGTCTTCCGGGGAACCGTCGGTGCCACCGGCGGAGCGACTCCGCAGCAGCAGGTCTATCCGGCGGCCGCCGCCGCCTATTGGTTGGTCAATCTCGACGCCCGCGTTGGTCTTGCATGGGCGGATCCGCGGCTCACCAAGACCTATCTGCAGTTCAACCTCTACAATGCTTTCGACAAATTCTACGTCGGCGGCTTCGGAGGGGGCCTGAGCCAGAGCTTCTCGGGCGCGAACTACGGCAACCCGCCGTTCGTCCAGATCGGCGCGCCGCGCACATTCATGGCGTCGCTGAATGTCGAATTCTAAGTTCGTTTTCCTAAGCGTTAATGGAGGCCGGGTGGACCAGTTCCGCCCGGCCTTCTCTTTTGGACTGGAAGCAACAATCGGATTTCGGATAGCTTCGCGGCGCTAGTTCGGGGGCGGAGCTGATGGCAGAAGAGCCGGCTGCAGCGGCGAATGCAGCCACCGTGTTTCTGAGTTACGCCCGGGCGGATGAAGTGTTCGCGCGGCGGCTTGCGCTTGTGCTCCAAAATGCCGGTTACACCGTTTGGTGGGATGCGCTGATCGAAGGCGGCGCCGCTTTCAGCCGCTCGATCGCCGACGCGTTGGAAAGCGCCGACGTGGTGCTCGTGCTGTGGTCGAAGACATCGGTCGATTCTGACTGGGTCAAGGATGAGGCTGCACAGGGCCGCGAGCGCCACCGCCTGATCCCACTTTCCATCGACGGCACGCTGCCGCCGCTCGGTTTTCGCCAGTACCAGGTGATCGAAATCGCGCACTGGCATGGACGGCGAACCTCTCCGCAATTCGCCGCCATCGAGCGCGCAATCGCTTCGGCGATCGGTCAGGTTGCCACTGTCGCCGGACCATCGCGAGCGGCGGTGAGCCGGCGCGGGCTTCTGGTCGGTGGCAGTGCGGCAGCAATCGCAGTCGTTGGCGGAGCATCGTGGTTCGCCTGGGACCGCGGCCTGCTTGGAGGGCGTACGGCACTCAGCATTGCCGTCCTGCCGTTCCGGAACCTGAGCGGCGACCGCGCGCAGGATTATTTTGCGGACGGACTGACCGAAGAAGTACGCACTGCACTGACTCGAATTGCCGCCCTCCAGGTTTTGGCCGGCACCTCGTCCGAGAAGGTGCAGGGAGACGACAGCCCGAAGGCGATCGCAGCGGAGCTCGACGTCGGATTCCTGCTGACGGGCTCGGTCCAGCGCGCAGAGAAAACGGTCCGGATCGCAATCGACCTCGCCGATGGCCGCACCGGCTTCTCTCGCTGGTCGCAAAGCGTGGACCGCAAGCTCACGGACATATTCGCCGTGCAGAGCGAAATTGCGCGAATGGTGGCGCAGGCTATGTCGGTGCAGGTCGCGACCAGTGAACCCGCGCCGGGCGGCACCTCCAATGTCCAGGCGTACGAACATTATCTGCAGGGCCGGGCCCAGTTCAATCTGGCCAAGGATGAGGAAACCGACCGCGCCGCGTTGGCCAATTTCGAAATGGCGATCGCCGAGGATCCGAAGTTCGCCCTGGCCCATGCTGCGCGGTCGCGCTCGCTTTCCGTCATTGCCGGTGAACATGCGACGGCCGAGGAGATCAAGCTGCTCTATTCCGAAGCGATCGCCGCTGCCCGCCGAGCGGTCGAGCTCGCGCCCAACCTTGCTGAAGGCCATCTCGCGCTCGCCTATGCGATTTTCGCGGGAAAGCTCGACATCCGCGGCGCCTGGCCGTCTTATCAGCAAGCCTATCGTCTTGGGTACGGCAACGCGGACATCGCCTTGCTATACGCGCTCTATTGCTCGCGCGCCGGGCGCCCGGCCGAGGCGAAGAGCGCCGTTGAGCGGGCCGTTCTTTTGGATCCGCTAAATCCAAGGGCCTGGCGGGCGCAGGGCTCGGTCGCTTACGCGGCTCGGCGCTACAGCGACGCCTTGGCTCCCCTCCGCCGGGCGCTCCAGCTGAACCCAAAGATCACGTTCGCACATTCGCTTGCTGGAAATTCACTGCTCGGCCTGGGCCGGACTGCGGACGCGCTCAAGGAGTTTGAGGCAGAGCCGGAGGCGCAGTTTCGGTTGACCGGCATCGCCATCGCCCAGGATCGCCGGGGAGATCGTGCGGCGGCTGAAAAAGCGTTCGCGGACCTCCAGTCACAAGTCGGCGATGCCGCAGTTTACCAACAGGCGGAAGTGCTGGCGCAGTGGGGCCGCGCCGACGAATCACTAGGAAAGCTCGGTCGGGCGCGTGAGGTCGGCGACTCGGGACTGACCTATGCGGCGACGGACGTGATGCTCGATCCGCTTCGCCGGGATCCAAGATTCCAGCGGTTTCTCAATGAGATGAGCCTCGGCTGAAGAGACTGCTACCGCAGTTGTCAGTTCCGTGAGACACTTCCGGCCCTCTCGAAGGAGATGTCCGATGATCGTTGGGGGAAAACCGGTGACCGACATTGATGATGAGGTCGCAGGCACAGAGAAGAAACGGCCGGCCAGTCCGGCAACCCGCAGTAGCGGCGATACGCGCTCGAGCGGCGACACCCGTTCTAGTGGCGATACGCGCAGCAGTGGCGATACGCGCTAGTTCGCGCGGTTGAGCTTGGGGTTGGCCTTGGTCACCTGGCCGATCCAGTCGAGATAATTGTTGCGGTCAATCCGGACATAGAGCCCCGGATTGCTGCCGTTCCCGCATCCTATTCCCCAACTGACAACGCCGACGAGGACCGGCTCTCCATAGGTGAGGATCAGCGGCCCGCCACTGTCACCTTGGCACGAGTCCTTGCCCGGCGCGCCCGCGCACAGCATCGCCGCATTGACCTTTCCGCGATATCCCGGCGCCAAGTTGCAGCTGACCGTCTGGACATCGACCTCGCGGAGCATGGGCGAGAATCGCGCACCCTTCCCCGACTTGTTCTTGCCCCAACCAGTCACCGTTACATCGGCCCCGGTCCCGATCGCGCCATCACCCGCGCGTGAACCGTTCAGCCGGATCGGTATTGGCGGATGGTCGGCGGCGGAAGGATCGGTCTGCCCGTCCGCGACGAAATGAAGGAGGGCGAGATCGTTCAGCGGCGGACCGTCCTTGGTTTCGGGCCGATAGTCGGGATGAGTGACCAAGCGATCGATCCGATAGGTCACTCCGCCATCGCGGGCATCAAGTGTGCCGAGGCGCACGCGCCAGCCGCGATCAACCTGGTCCTGATCGATGCAGTGAGCAGCGGTCAGGATCCAGCCCGCCGCGATCAGCGATCCGCCGCAGCGCTCCTCGCGCGCATATTGCGGACGCGCCTTGTCCTTGCCCGTCCAGCCGCTGAAGTTGGAATAGATTTCCGCCTGCCACGGAGCGCCGTGGAGCAACGCGGATTGCGCGGCTGCCGGGCCGGCAATCAACAAGGCCGCTGCGAATGCTAGTGAACGCATGTGGAATCCCCTTCACCTGCATGGACAAGATACGCGCACGGATGCCGGTGCGCCAATCGACGCTCTCCGCTGCTTGGGCTAGCGTCACCGAATGCCGCTCTACAGCCTAGGTGATCTAAAGCCGCTGCTTGCCAAAGGTGCGTGGGCCGCGCCTTCGGCGGACCTGATCGGCGATGTCCGGCTCGGCGCTCGCGCCAGCGTCTGGTTCGGCGCGGTGCTGCGCGGCGACAATACGCCGCTAATTCTAGGCGATGAGACCAACTTCCAGGACGGCTCGATCGGCCACAGCGACGCCGCTTTCCCGCTGACGATTGGAGCGAGGGTGACTGTCGGCCACCAGGCGATCCTTCATGGCTGCTCGATCTTTGACGACTGCCTGATCGGGATGGGCGCGCGGATTTTGAACGGCGCAATTATCGAGCCTGAATGTATCGTCGGTGCCGGTGCGCTGATCACCGAAGGCAAGCATTTCGATCGCGGCAGCCTAATCGTCGGGGCGCCGGCGCGCGTTGTCCGGCAGGTTACCGACGCCGAGCGCCAGCTGCTCCGTGCATCAGCAGCACATTATGCAGAGAAGGCGGCGACGTGCGCGCGGAACCTTCGGGAACTTCCGCTGGAAGACTAGACGCAACCTTTTATGATCGCGCGTGCTCCGGTGATCAATTTGGTCGTAACCGTCACCATTTGCGGCGTGAGCTCAATGACCATCGGCCCCTCGGGATTGCCGCGAACCAGCAAGATCGTCGAACCTCGTTCCGGCTGAACGGCGGCCACTTCTCCAACTTCCGAGAGCTTGTCGGTGAGGCAGGACTGAACCGCGTCGACGCTCTTGGCGGTGGGAAAGGTGACGCCCGACGGCTGCTGCGCAGCTGCGGGCAGGTTCGTGGGGGGCGCCGCCAGCAAGAGCAATATGAGAACCCAAGGCACGTCAGCCTAGTTACCACTTCCAGCGCTTCAGTTCACGTTGGAAAATGTCGGGATACCGACGAGGCCGTCACGCGAACTGACGTTCGCTTAATAAACCCGCGCCTTCGGCTTGATGTACTGGATATCGTCGGTGAGCGTGAATTCGTGAACCGGGCGATAGTCGATCTTCACTCCGCCACCCTTGCCGCCCCAGCCATCGAACCAGGCGATCGTGTGCTTCATCCAATTCTTGTCGTCGCGCTTGGGATAATCTTCCCGCATGTGCGCGCCGCGGCTTTCTTTCCGGTTGTCGGCGCAATGCATCGTCACCACCGCCTGCGCGAGGAGATTGTCCAGCTCCAGGGTCTCGATTAGGTCGGTGTTCCAGATCAGGCTGCGGTCGGTGACATGGACGTCGGCCATTCGGTCGTAGACCTTATCGATCTTGGCAACGCCCTCGGCGAGCGTCCGGTCGGTGCGGAACACCGCGCAATCGGACTGCATCGTGCGCTGCATGTCGAGCCGGATTTCCGCGGTTGGGCTACCGCCCTGCGCATGCCGGAACTTGTCGAGACGGGTCAGCGCGAGCTCGGCTGAGTCCTTCGGCAGTTCCTCCTGCACGATCCCGGTCTTCAGGGTTTCAGCGAGCCGGAGACCGGCGGCGCGGCCGAATACGACCAGGTCGATCAAGCTGTTGGAACCCAGGCGGTTGGCGCCGTGAACGCTGACGCAGGCTGCTTCTCCGACCGCGAACAGCCCCGGCACGACGGCATCCGGATTCCCGTCCTTCAGCGTGACGGCCTCGCCATGATAGTTGGTGGGGATGCCGCCCATCGAATAGTGAACAGTGGGCGCCACCGGAATCGGCTGGCGGGTGAGGTCGACCCCCGCGAACGTCTTCGCCGTTTCGGTAATTCCTGGCAGCCGCTCGGCGAGGATTTTCGGGTCGATATGGTCGAGGTGAAGGAAGATATGGTCTTTGTGCTCGCCGACTCCGCGACCCTCGCGGATTTCCATCGCCTCGGCGCGTGACACGACGTCCCGGCTGGCGAGGTCCTTCGCGTGCGGCGCGTAGCGCTCCATGAAGCGCTCGCCTTCGCTGTTGGTCAGGTAGCCGCCCTCGCCCCGCGCGCCTTCGGTGATGAGTACGCCCGCGCCGTAGATGCCGGTCGGGTGGAATTGCACGAACTCCATGTCCTGAAGCGGAAGCCCGGCGCGCAAGACCATCGCATTACCATCGCCCGTGCAGGTATGAGCCGACGTCGCGGTAAAATAGATACGGCCGTAACCGCCGGTCGCAAGTACGACAGCCTGGGCGCGGAAGCGATGGATCGACCCATCGTCTAGGCACAAGGCGATCACCCCGCGACAGACGTCGTCCTGCATGATCAGGTCGATCGCGAAATATTCGACGAAGAAGTCGGCGTCGTACTTGAGGCTCTGCTGGTAGAGTGTGTGCAGCATTGCGTGGCCGGTTCGGTCCGCAGCGGCGCAGGTGCGCTGCGCCGGAGGACCCTCGCCCATATTCTGGGTCATTCCGCCGAACGCACGCTGGTAGATTCGTCCATCGGCCGTGCGGCTGAAGGGCAGGCCGGCGTGCTCGAGCTCGATCACCGCGGCCGGCGCTTCGCGGCAGAGATATTCGATCGCGTCCTGGTCGCCGAGCCAGTCGGAACCCTTGACCGTGTCGTACATGTGCCACTGCCAATGGTCCGGACCCATGTTGCCGAGGCTCGCGGCGATTCCGCCTTGCGCGGCCACGGTGTGGCTTCGGGTGGGGAAGACCTTGGTGACGCAGGCGGTCTTCAGCCCTGCCCCGGCCGCTCCCATCGTCGCTCGGAGGCCTGCGCCGCCGGCCCCGACGACGACCACGTCATAGGTATGATCGACGATCTGATATGCGCTCACCCAACCACTCCGAATGCAATCCGCGCGAGCCCGAATAAGGCGATCGCTGCGCCCGTCACGGCCAGGAACAGCAGCAGCGTGTTCACGACGAAGTTCGTGCCGGGTTCATGAACATAATCGTCGACAGCGACCTTCACGCCGTCGAGTGCATGGCGAAAGCCGACGACGACCAGCAAGGCCATCGGAATGAACGCGCTAGGATTGTGCAGCCATTCGACAAGTGTGCGCTGGTCGAGCTTGGGAAGAAGAAGCAGCGATGCAATGAGCCAGATTCCGAGCAGTAGCAGCGCGATGCTTGTCACCCGCTCTGTGATCCAATGTTCGCCGCCCTGCTTCGCCGAGCCAAGGCCGCGGGCCTTGCCGAGCGGCGTGGAGCTGTCGCCAAGGCTCATTTGCGAACTCCCAACAAATAGAACCACATGAGTGCGGTCAGCAGCACCGAACCGACGATTGTCAGGATGGCGAAGGTCTTGTTGATTCTGAGTTCAAACGCGGCGCCGGTGTCCATCGCTAGGTGGCGGATGCCCGAGAGCAGGTGCTGAAAGAAGCTCCATGTGATTCCGATCAAGACAATGAGTCCAATCGGGCTCCCCACAAATTTGGCGAAATCGGCGTAAGCGTCGGCTCCGTTCGAAAGTGTGAACAGCCACCAGGTGAGGATGCCTAGGCCGGCGAACGAAACCGCAATGCCGGTCGCTCGATGAAGAATTGAAACGACCATGTGCGGACCCCATCGCCAGATCGTGAGATGGGGCGATAGCGGGCGGGATTGAGCATTTGCCATGGGCCAGCCGCTTAGGGCGACGCCTTGAGAGTGGCAAGTTTCGCGAGGGCTCTCCGGCCATTCGCCCTAACCCGGTCTTAACCATTCCAAGGCAAGAGCAGCGAAGAACGGCCGAAGCGCCAAGGACGGAGAGCGGACGAATGAGTGGCGAGACGGGACAGCTGCAGCGCCTCACAGACGAGCAGGTCAAGGCTCGCCTCGCCGCGTACAACGGTGACGGATCCCTCGACCGCGACTTGCAGCTGCTTCGCGAGAATGCGGCCGACATCGTCGCTGCGGAAGTCCTTGCACAATTCGGGCCGGAGCGGGCCGCGCGCTATGCCGACGTCCATGGCAGGCCGGTGGGTGCCAATTGGATCCAGGGCATCGCCGAATACGGTCGACTGATCTATTCCGAAAAAACCTCGGTGCCTGTTTACATGGCCGCGCGCACCGCGACCGCCAGCCGGATCGTCGCGAAGATGGTCGAGCATTTCGCCGACGACCGCGACAAGCTCGCACAATGTTCGGCCGCATTCCTGCGCGTCAGCACGATCGAGACCGACATCATCCTTGCCCAGGTCGCGCTCCTCGAGGCCAATGATGCAGCCGACCAGCGCGGTCGCGAGAGCGATGATTTTGAGCGCCGCGTTTCCGACCTCGTCCGAGCCAGCACCGAGCAATCGAAGGCGCTGAGCGAGCGCACCCGCTCAACCGCGGCATCGGCGCGCGGAATGCTCGGCAAGACGAGCGAAGTCGCCGCGGCCGCCGAGCAGTCTGCTGTCGCAATGCGTGAAGCGGCACAGACGGCAGCGGGCCTCATTCGCGCCATCGAGGACGCCCGCTCGGAGGTTGAAGTTGCCGCCGGCGTCGCCACCCGCGCCGGTGACCAGGCCAGCCAGGCGGTGAAGGTCAGTCAGGCTTTGAGCGCACACGTCGAAGCGATCGAATCGATTCTCGGCCTCATCCGCGACATCGCCGGCCAGACCAACCTGCTCGCGCTCAACGCGACCATCGAGGCAGCACGCGCCGGCGATGCCGGGCGCGGCTTCGCGGTCGTTGCGCAAGAAGTGAAGAGCCTTGCCTCGCAGACCGCTCGTGCCACCGACGACATCACCGCCAAGATCACGGCGATCCAGCAGGCGACGCGTCAGACGGTCGACTCCAACGCGTCGATACAGGGCACGGTTGAGGAAGTGCAGAGCTCGGCCGACCGAATCCGCGAAGCGATGGAGCTGCAGGCGCAAACGGTGACAATGATCACCGCCGCGGTCGACGAGACCGCGCTTGCCGCCGATTCGATGAGCTCGACGATTGCCGCCATCCGCTCCGACACGGAGAATGTCGCGAAGGACATCGACCAGGTCGAGCAGGGATTTGGCCGTTTTTCCGAGCAGATCGCCAACTTCACTTCGACCACCAAGGCGTTCGTGAACGGCATCGCTGCCTGATCGTCATCCCCGCGAAAGCCCGGGACCCAATTCAATGATTGTTTAGGCTCCCGCTTTCGCGGGAGCGATGAATTGGGTTACTGCCGAACCCATGAATATCCTGATCACGGGTGCGAGCCGTGGAATCGGCGCGGCCGCTTACGCGCTCCTCAAGAAGTCTGGCCACAATGTCGTTGGCCATTCGACCAAGGGCAGCGACGTCCTGATCGCCGGCGACCTGACCAGCCCCGCTGCGCCCCGCGACATCTGGGACACCGCCCTCGATGAGCTCGACGGAACGATCGACGTGCTGGTCAACAATGCCGGAATCTATGAAGCGGTCGCGGATAATGCCCCGGACGAGGAATGGCATTCGGCGTGGAACCGAACATTGACCATCAATGTCCAGGCCGCCGCCGACCTCTGCCGCCTGGCAGTTTCGCATTTCCTCGACCGCGGCGGCGAGGGACGCATCGTCAATATCGCGAGCCGCGCTGCATTTCGGGGCGATTCGCCGCAGCAGTGGCATTATGCCGCTTCGAAGGCCGCTCTGGTCGGCATGACCAAGACGATCGCCCGAGGCTATGCCTCCGACGGCATCCTATGCTTTGCCGTCGCACCGGGATTCACCGTGTCCGAGATGACCGCCGAATATCTGCAGGGGCGCGGGGGAGCGAAGATCATTGCCGACATCCCGCTAGGCAGGGTCGCCTCGACCGACGAGGTCGCCGAAGTGATCCGCTGGCTTTCGATCGATGCGCCGGCCTCGGCGACTGGAAGCATCGTCGACGTCAACGGCGCCAGCTATGTTCGCTAGCGCCTTCCTTCTCGCTGCGGCGCAGCTTAACCAGATCGTCGTTCCGCTGGGCAAGCCGCCGCGGGTGATCGAGCAGCCGAAGGCGCCGATTGAAACCAACGGCCCGCTGTGGGCCTCAACCTGCAACGGCTCGGATGATGACAACAAGCCGGCCCCGCCCGTCCGAATCCATGCCAACACCTATCTCGTCGGAAGCTGCGGGATTTCGTCGATCCTGATCGTCGGTGACCAGGGCGACGTGCTGATCGACGGCGGGACCGAGCAGGATGCCGACCTCATTGCGGCGAATGTCCGCGACCTCGGCTTCCGCATGCAGGACATCAGGTTCATCCTGACAAGCCACGAGCATTACGACCATGTCGGCGGAATCGCGAAGCTCCAGCGGATGAGCGGCGCCACGGTCGTGACATCGGCTCCAGCGGCCAAGGTCCTCTCGTCCGGAACGCCCGCGACCGATGACCCGCAATTCGGGCTCGTGAAGTCATTTCCGCCGGTCGCAGTGGGCCGGACCGTCGGCGATGGGGATGAAGTCCGGCTCGGGAACCTCATGCTGACGGCCATGGCGACGCCGGGCCATACGGCGGGAGCGCTAAGCTGGCGCTGGGTCAGCTGCGATGGCGGCGTCTGCCGGACGATCGTCTATGCCGACAGCCTGCATGCCATCAGCAACGACACGTACCGCTTCAGCGACCACCCGGCCTATCTCGCTGCATTCCGAGCCTCGATCGCCAAGATTAGCGCGAGCCCGTGCGAGATCCTTCTGACGCCTCATCCTGGCGCAAGCGACATGCCGACGCGCCTCGCACTGGGGAAACCCCTGCTCGATGAGAATGGATGCAAGGCCTACGCCCTGGACCTGACCAAGCAGCTGGACGAGCGGCTGGCGAAGGAAGCCGCCTCAAAGTGAGCTTTCGCCTGACCGTGCCGTGCAATCGAGCGCAGGGCGAGGCGGTCGGCGCGATGGACGAGGTTCCCGGTTTCGGCGAGAACCCGCCTGTCCTCGTTGCCGACGAGCCGGACGAGTCGAAGCCAGATGAATGGTTGATTCACGCTTATTTCGAGCATGAACCGAATAACGACGAAATCGCGCTGCTTGCGAGCCTCGGCAGCGGCCCGGCGAACGTCGAGCAGCTTGGCGAGGCGGACTGGGTGACGATGAGCCAGGCCGGGCTTCGGCCGATCCGCGCCGGCCGCTTCTTCGTGCACACGCCGACCCACCGAAGCCACCCTCCGGGCACGATCCCGTTCGAGATCGACGCCAGCCTCGCGTTCGGCACCGGCCAGCATGCCACCACCAGCGGCTGCCTTGAAGCGCTTGATCGGCTCGAAAGCGAACGCGCGCATTTCAGGAACATCGCCGACATCGGCACGGGCACCGGCCTTCTCGCCTTCGCTGCGCTGGCGCTGTGGCCCGAGGCGAAGTGCATCGCGACCGATATCGACGCGGTCGCGATCGACGTCGCGCGTGACAATGCGGCAATCAACGGCGTTAGGCTTGGCATGCAAGCGGGGGAGCTGCTGGTGATGGTTGCGGACGGCATGGATTCGCCTCTGCTCGCCGCCCGAGCGCCGTTCGACCTTATCATCGCCAACATCCTCGCCGGGCCGCTGATCGAGCTGGGGCCGGATCTTGTGAAGGGGCTGGCGGCTGGCGGTATTGCCCTATTAGGCGGTCTACTCGACACTCAGGCTGACGCAGTGATCGTGGCTTATGAAAAGCTCGGTCTCAACTTACGCAGCCGGGGCTCGGGCGAATGGCCCGTGTTGGTGCTTAGTCGTTAGCAGCTGCCAGCTTTGCTCGACTTTATCGGCCCGAGGTGAGAATCGCAGGCAGCACCGTCAATAGGGCACCTTCGGCCTTCATCCTTCGAAGCTGCAGAGCGAGGCCGCGACCGTCCAGGATTAACTAAGCTTCCGCCACGATCTTCGCCCATTCGGCTTCGTTGATCACTCGAATGCCGAGCTCCTCGGCCTTCTTCAGCTTCGAGCCCGCGCCCGCCCCGGCGACCACAAGATCCGTCTTGGGGCTGACCGAACCCGCCGCACGTGCGCCCAGCCGTTCGGCCTGGGCCTTGGCTTCGTCACGGCTCATCGTCTCGAGGCTGCCGGTGAAGACGATGGTCTTGCCGCTCCACTTGGTCTGCTTCGCGTCGCTGACGAACGGCTGGGGCGAGACCTCGTAGAGGAGGTCGTCCAGCACCTCGCGGTTGTGCTTCTCATGGAAAAAACCGTGGAGCGCCTCGGCGACGACGGTGCCGACGCCCTGGACCGATGACAGCTCGGCTTCACCGCCTTCGGACAGCGCGACCCGCCGAAGCTCCTCGATGGTGCCGAAGCATTTGAACAGATCCTTCGCCGTGACGATCCCGACATGACGGATGCCGAGTCCGAACAGGAAGCGCGGACCATCGGGCTGACGCTTGGCCTCGATCGCGGCGAACAGGTTATCGGCCGACTTCTCCTTCCAGCCCTCGCGGCCGAGCAGCTCGCCGCGATGCTGGTGCAGGCGGAAGATGTCGGCGGGCGAATTCAGCCAGCCCAATTCGATGAACTCGGCGATGCTCTTTTCCCCAAGACCCTCGATGTCGAGCGCACCGCGCGACACGAAATGCCGCAGCCGCTCGAACCGTTGCGCGGGGCAGATCAGCCCGCCGGTGCAGCGGACGTCCACTTCGCCTTCTTCGGCGACGGCCTCGCTACCGCATTCGGGACAATGGTCGGGAAAGACGTAGGGCAGCCGCGGCTCGTCGCGGGTAAGGTTTTCGACAACCTGCGGGATGACGTCGCCGGCGCGCTGGATCCGCACCCGGTCGCCGATCCGCAGGCCGAGCCGCTCGATCTCGTCGCGATTGTGGAGCGTGACATTGGCCACGATCACCCCGCCGACGCCTACCGGCGTTAGGCGTCCGACTGGCGTCAGTTTGCCGGTTCGGCCGACTTGGATGTCGATTGCCTTGAGCGTGGTCTCGGCCTTTTCCGCAGGGAATTTGTGCGCCAAACCCCAGCGCGGTGCGCGCGCGACGAAGCCGAGCCGCTCCTGCAGGTCGAGCCGATCGACCTTGTAGACCACCCCGTCGATGTCGAACGGAAGGTCGGCGCGCGCTTTTTCGATTGCGCGGTAATGAGCGAGCATTTCCTCGATTCGATCGCAGCGAACGAGCAGGTCGGTGACCGGAATTCCAAATCCCTCGATCCGCTTCATCGCCTCGTACTGCGTGTCTGCGAGCGGCTCGCTCATCTCGCCCCAGCCGTGGGCGAGGAAGCGCAGCGGCCTCGCGGCGGTGATGCCCGGATCCTTCTGCCGAAGCGACCCTGCCGCGGCGTTGCGCGGGTTGGCGAAGATCTTGCCGCCGCTCGCCTCCTGGCGCTCGTTGAGCGCCTCGAAGTCGGCCTTCGACATGTACACCTCGCCGCGGACTTCCAAGATATCAGGTGCCGCCTCGATGCGCTGCGGGATGTCGGCAATGGTGCGGACATTGGCCGTGACGTCCTCGCCGGTAGTCCCGTCGCCGCGCGTTGCACCAAGCACCAGCTGGCCACGCTCGTATCGTACCGAGCAGGAGAGGC
This sequence comes from Sphingomicrobium sp., assembly GCA_025450755.1. GTDB lineage: Bacteria > Pseudomonadota > Alphaproteobacteria > Sphingomonadales > Sphingomonadaceae > Sphingomicrobium. The sequence goes on from JANWLR010000050.1 coordinate 23,297, forward strand.
CATCGATCTTCGGCTCGGCGGTGAATGCGACGGAAGCGTCCGGCGGCAATGCCAGGAACCGCTTCACGCGGGCGACGAACTCCGTGACCTCATCCCCCGAAAATGCATTGTCGAGGCTGAGCATCGGCCGCGCGTGCGCGACCTTTGCCAAGGCCGTAGTCGGTGCCGCGCCCAGACGCTTCGACGGCGAGTCGGCACGGACGAGCTGCGGGAATTGCGCCTCCAGCTCGCGGTTCTCCCGGACCAAAGCGTCATATTCCGCGTCGGAAATCTCCGGCGCATCCCGGTCGTGGTAGAGCTTGTCGTGCCGAGCGATCTCCTTGGCCAGCCGCATCAGGCGGTTGGCGGCCTCGACCTCTGTCAGCGCTTCAGCCAAACAGTTCCTCGAGCAGGTTGATGAAGCTGGTCCAGCTCCGCTCGGCGGCGAGCGCATTGTAGGCGACACCGTCAATCTGGAGGTCACTGGCGTGCGGGTTGGTGAAGCCGTGGCCGACGTGGCCGTAGGCGTGGATCTGCCAGTCGGCGCCCGCCTCGGTCAGCTCCTTCCCGAGCGCGACCACCTTCTCGGGCGGCACCATCGGGTCGTCCCAGCCGTGGAAAGCGACGATCTTGGACTTGATCTTCTCCGGCGGAAGACCCGGCGGATCGAACAGTCCATGAAAGCTCACCGCCGCGGCGATGGCTGCGCCACTGCGAGCAAGGTCGAGCGCGCATTGGCCGCCAAAGCAATAGCCCGCGACGACGATCTGGTCGGTGGAAACCTCGTCGAGCCCTTCGGCAAGCTCGAGCAGGTGGACCATTCGCCTACGGAGCGCTGCGCGGTCGCTCCGCAGCCGGTTCATCTCGGCGAACATCGTGTCGCGCGGCGCGCCGCGGAATTCCTTGCCGAACAAATCGGCGACGAAGGCATTGTAGCCGAGCTCGACCAGCTGCCGTCCAAAGCCAATCTCGAGCTCGGTAACGCCCATCACTGTCGGCACTAGGAGTACCGTCGGCCGCGCCTCGCCATCACGACGTCCGACGAAGACGCTCTCCAGCCTCTCGTCCTCAAAACTGTGAGGAATAGCGCGGTGCTTACTCATGACATCTCCCTTGCCAGTGCGGCCAGCTTCGCCACCGTATTCATGTTGCGCGCCGTCCCCGCTTCAGCAGCGGGAATCCTGAGGCGCGATTTGCCGATACCCCTTTCGCCGTACGCGACATAGACCTCGCGAATGCCGGCAGCGATCCGCTCGTCGTCGGCCTTGTTGCGGGCCGTCGCAAGGACGTCCGCGGGCGGCGCCTCATTCATGAAGAATGCCTGGACCTGGTTCTGGGCTTGATCCCTATAGGGGTTTGCGCGGACCACGGCTTCCAGCTCGTCGGCCGTCCTTAGCATCACGCGAACATCCTTCGACATGTGCGCTCGCAGCTCTTCTTCGAGCACTCGCCGAAGCTTCTCCTCGGGCTTGCCGCTGGTGAAAAGCAAATTGCCGCTCGCAATGTAGGTGCGGACGTCCTTCAGGCCGAGATCGTCCGCCAATCGTTTGAGATCCGCCATCTTGAGCGTGCTGCTTCCAACGAGGTTCACGCCGCGAAGCAGCGCAACATAGGCGGTCACGCGGCGTCGAGCAGACGGGACGCCTGCGCTCGTGCCTCGTCCGTCACCGACGCGCCCGAGAGCATCCTCGCGATCTCCTCGCGCCGCTCCTCGGCGGAGAGCTTACGCACGCTGGTGCGCGTGCCGTCGGTCCCATGGCTCTTCTCGATCCGATAATGGTGCGAAGCGCGCGCCGCGACCTGCGGCGAATGGGTGACCACCAGCACCTGGCTCTGCTGCGCGAGGCGCGCCAAGCGTTCGCCGATCGCACTGGCGACCGCACCCCCGACCCCCCGGTCGACCTCGTCGAATATCATGGTCGCAGCAGTTCCGGCCTCGGCAAGCGAGACCTTCAGCGCGAGGATGAAGCGCGAAAGCTCGCCGCCCGATGCAATGCGCGTCAGCGGTCCGAACGGAGCGCCGGGATTGGTCGAGACCTGGAATTCGACCCGATCGGTGCCCGACGGACCAGCTTCCGCGCCGGTGATTTCTGTCTTGAAGCGGGCGGCATCGAGCTTCAGCGGCACGAGTTCCGCCGCGACAGCCTTATCAAGCCTTGCCGCTGCTTCATGCCGCTGCCGACTGAGCGCAGCGGCCGCAGCCGAGTAGGTCTCGCGAGCAACGATCAGCTGCGTCTCGAGGTCGGCGATCTTCTCGCCAGCGGCCTGCATCTGCGCCAATTGCGCGCGCATCCCGGCGCCGAGCTCCGCAAGCTGGTCCGGCTCGACACGGTGCTTGCGGGCAAGGCCGCGAATGTCGAACAACCGAGCCTCCGCGCGCTCGAGCCGGTCCGGATCGAACGCCATCGCCTCGGCAGCGCGCGCAATTCGGTCCTCTGCCTCGCTCGCCTCGATCAGTGCCCGATCAAGCGCTGCCAGCGCCTCGGCGAGCAAGGGATGATCTTCGGCGCCGCGCTCTATGCGCCTGGCGGCCTGGCGGAGCTGGGCGAGCGCTCCTTCAGTTCCGCCGAGCAGCTCGTCGAGGCCGGTGAGCAACTCGCCGGCTTTGAGCCCCGCCTGCATTGCAGCGCGCTCTTCGGCGAGTCGCCTCTCCTCACCCCCTTCCGGGGCGAGCGCCTCGATCTCGGCGAGGGCATGTTCCAGCCACTCCCGCTCCCGTTCGGCGGCAGCAGCTGCCGTGCGTTCTTCGAGCAGTGTAGATTCGACGCGGGTGACTTCCGTCCACGCCCGTTCGACGGCCATCGTGCCCAGCTTGCCGAAGGTATCGAGCAGCGCGCGGTGACCCTTCGGGTTGAGGAGCCCGCGATCGTCATGTTGCCCGTGGATCTCGACGGCGAGCGCGCCGATGTCGCGGAGCAGCCCGGCCGGCACGCTGGAGCCCGCAACGAAGGCTCGGCTGCCGCCGTCGCTTCGAACTGTCCGGCGCACGATCAGCGCTTCGCCCGGCTCGCCTGCGATCCCGCGCTCTTCGAGCAAAGCGGCCAACGGATGACCAGTTGGCAACTCGATCTCGGCGGAAACCGACGCCGCCTCCTGCCCCGATCGAACCAGCCCAGTGTCCGCGCGGGCACCAAGCGCTAGACCGAGCGCATCGAGCAGGATCGATTTCCCGGCGCCGGTCTCTCCGGTGAGCACACCAAGTCCCTGCTCGAACTCCAGCTCGAGCCTCTCGACGAGCACGATGTTGTGGATCGCGAGCTGCCTCAGCATCTGAGGAACAGCTCCCGTGGGGTCACTTCCGTGAGGCCGTCCGCCGCTGCGTGAGCTGCCGGTCGCGTCCAAGCAGGTTCAGCGCCTGCTTGTACCAGCTGGTCTCCGGATAATTCCTGCCGAGGACCGCCGCGGTCTTCTGCGCCTCCTCCGGCACTCCGAGGGCGAGATAACACTCGACGAGCCGCTCCAGCGCTTCCGGCGTCTGCGTCGTCGTCTGATATTGATCAACCACGCTGCGGAACCGGTAGCTGGCGGCGAGCCACTGGCCTGAGCGCTCGTAGAAGCGGCCGATCTCCATCTCCTTGCCGGCAAGATGGTCCTTGATGAGGTCCATCTTGAGCCGCGCGTCAGCGGCGTAGCGGCTATCGGGATAGCGGCGAATCAGCTCGCCGAACGCATCGGACGCCTGTTGGGTGGTCGTCTGGTCGCGGGTGACCTCGTCGATCTGCTGATAATAGCTCATCGCGATGAGATATTGCGCGTACGGCGCTTCGACATTGCCGGGGTGAATCGTGAGAAACCGTTGAGCCGAGCTGATCGAGTCGGTGTATTTCTGGGCCAGATAGTAGTTGAACGCGCTCATCAGCTGCGCACGCCGAGCCCAAACCGAATAGGGGTGCTGGCGCTCGACCTCGTCGAACAGCTTGGCCGCCTGGTCATAGTCACCCGTGTCCATCGAGTGCTTTGCCGCATTGTAGAGCGTGCTGACGTCGCGGGCGACGTAAGAAGTGTCGAGCCCCGTCTTCTTGTGCGCGCAAGCTGCGAGCGGAAGGACGACGGCAGCGGCGAGCAGCAGTGAAGTGGTACGGGAAAGCTTCAGCATTTGGACCTCATTAGCGCGGCCTCCAGCGCAGGCCAAGCAAGGGATGGACGGCGAAAGATTGGCCTTCGCTGAACGGAAGAATCAGGCAGTCTGGGCCTCCGCGCCCTCCCTGTCGTCGGTCTTGAGAAAGCTGTCGGGTTGAACCCCGAGCCAGACCAGGACCGGCGAAGAGATATAGATCGACGAATAGGTGCCGATCACGACGCCGAGGAAGATGGCGATTGCGAGACCGAAGATCACTTCGGGGCCAATGAGCATCAGAACGCCGAGCGCGATCAGGACGGTCAGCGAAGTGACGACGGTTCGAGCAAGCGTTTCATTGAGCGACAAATTGAGCAGCGGAAGGATCGCCATCTTGCGGTACTTCCTCAAATTTTCGCGGATCCGGTCGTAGATGACGACGGTGTCGTTTAGCGAATAGCCGATGATTGTCAGGAAGGCGGCGACGACGTTCAGGTCCACCGGCAATCGCGTGAACGCGAAGAAGCCGAGCGTCATCGCAATGTCATGCGCGAGCGTCAGCAGCGCCCCGACTCCGAACTGCCACTCGAATCGGAACCAGATGTAGATCGCGATTCCGATCATCGCGAAGCCGATCGCCATCGCGCTGTCCTGAGCCAATTCCTCGCTGACCTTTCCCGAAACGGATTCGCCGGCGTCGACCCGTGCGCCGGGGTATTGCTGGGGGATGGCAACGCGCAGCTTGCTGACCATCGCGTTCGATGCCGATTCAGGCCCCGGCGGCTTGGGCAAGCGGATCTGGTAGGTCCGATCGTTGCCGAGCGCCTGGATGCTCGCTTCGCCGACCCCGAGCCGATCGACCCTTCCGCGCAGATCGTCGATATGGACCGGCTGCGCGAATTCAGCTCTGACGACCTCGCCGCCAACGAAGTCGATGCCGAGGTTAAGCCCGCGGTAAATGGTGAACGAGATTGAGGCGATGGTAACGATCAGCGACAGCACCAGCGCGAGATTGCGCCAGCGCATGAAGTCGAGGTTCGTGTGATCGGGAACGAGCTTGAGCAGCTTCATCAGCTAAGCCTCAGATATGCAGCGCGCGCGGGCGGGTGCGGCGGATCCACAGCGCGACCAGCATGCGGGTGAAGTAAACGGCGGTGAACACCGAGGTGAGGACGCCGATCAGCAGGACGACGGCGAAGCCGCGCACCGGACCCGAGCCGAAATAGGCCATGATCGCCGCCGAGATCACGTGCGTGACGTTGGCATCGAAGATCGCTCGGAAGGCCTCGTGATAGCCGGTCTCGACGGCATCGAGCAGCCGCCTTCCGCGCCTGATCTCCTCGCGTATTCGCTCGTTGATCAGGACGTTAGCATCGACCGCGGCGCCGATGGTCAGGATGAAGCCGGCGATTCCCGGGAGCGTCAGAGTCGCGTTGAACATCGCCATGATCCCCAGGATCAGGAAGGCGTTCACGACGAGCGCGACGTTGGCATAGACGCCGAAGCGGCCGTAGGTGACCAGCATGAAGACGATTACCAGTGCGACAGAGACCACCGAGGCGATCACGCCCTTGTGAATCGAATCTGCGCCGAGTTCGGCGCTGACCGTCCGCTCCTCAATTGGAATCAGCTTCACCGGGAGCTTGCCGGAAGCGAGGCTCACCGCGAGCTCGTGTGCGCTTTGGACCGTGAAGCTGCCCATGATCTGCGCGCGTCCGCCAAGAATCGGCTCGTTGATGTTGGGCGCGGAAAGCACCTTGTCGTCGAGGATGATTGCGAACGGCTTACCGACATTCTCCTGCGTTGTTCGCGCAAATCGCCGCGCACCCGCCGTGTTGAAGGTGATGTCGATGTCCGGCCGGCCGTCCTGGTCGAAGCTCTGCTTTGCGTCGACCAACTGGTCGCCCGAGACCATGACCCGGCGCTTGACGGCCATAAAGCCGGACCCGTCGGCCATCGGGAGCACCTGGCTTCCCGGCGGCGCGCGGCCCTGCTGGACATCCTGCTGATTGGCCGACAGGTCGACGAGCTTGAACTCGAGGCGCGCTGTCTGGCCGATCAGGCGCTTCAGGGCTTCCGGATCCTCGACTCCCGGCACCTCGACCAGGATGCGGTTTCCGCCCTCGGTTATGACGGTGATTTCCTTGGTCCCCGAAGGGTCGATCCGGCGGCGGACAACATCGCGTGCGACACCCATTGCATCCTTGAGCGCCTGGGCCGATCCCCCCGGAGTCGGAGTCATCACGATCCTGGTCGAATCGACGACCTGCACGTCCCAGTCGCGGTTGCCGGTCAGCGCCAACGGCTTGGTGAGGTTGCGCATTCGGTCGACAGCCGCATCTACCTGCCGCGGATCGCGAACCATGAAGGAGAGCCGACCGCCCGCGGTCGAGATATCGCCGATGTCGATCTGAGGATCGCGGCGGAGCTCGGTGCTCACCTCGTCCTCCATCGCCTGAAGCCGCTGCTTCTGCGCGTCTTGCGCGTCGGCCTCGAGCAACAGGTGGCTGCCGCCGGCGAGGTCGAGGCCAAGGCTGATCTTATATTGCGGCATCCACTTGGGCCAGCTGGCTCCAAGCGGAGTTCCGGCGATGAGGCTCGGGATCGACAGAAACACGCCGAGCCCGATTACGATCGCGATGAGCCAAACTTTCCAGCGCGGAAATTCGAGCATCAGTCGTTCGCCGGCTTGCTGTTGGGGGTAAGGACCTGGCTGATCGTCGATTTGACCACGCGGATCTTCACGCCCTGAGCGATCTCCACCTCGGCTTCCTCGTCATTGACCTTGGTAACGCGCCCGCGGATCCCGCCGCCGGTAATCACATCATCCCCCTTCTTCACGGCGTTGATCGATGCCTGGTGGTCCTTGACCCTCTGTTGCTGCGGCCGGATCCAGAGCAGGTAGAAAATCGCGAAGACGAGGATGAACGGGAGGATCTGAAACAGCAGCGCCGCTGTCCCATTTGCCTGGCCTGCGGGAGCCGCTTGGACCATGCTCATCAGAATGGGTGGGTGGGACATTGAGAGGCCGAAATCTTTCCGTTGGAATGATGGAATCTTGCCCTAACGACCGTCCCTCGGGCGGTCTATGGCAAGACTGGTCGGGGCGACTGGATTCGAACCAGCGACCTCCACACCCCCAGTGTGATGCGCTACCAGGCTGCGCTACGCCCCGACTTGGCCGCGGCATCTAGGCAGGGCTATTCGACAAGGCAAGGTGGGAGGGGAGCCGAGTGGCCGGGCGACGGCGAAAAAGCAAGACAGGTCGGTGGGTTGGGCGGCTGCTCAGCCTGCTGCTCGCACTGCCGGCAATCTACCTTGCGGCCGCGCTGATCGGGTCGCTGGTTCCGGTCAACAGCGGTTGGAAGGAGCCCGCGGGCGGCACGACCGTCTACATTGCCGACAACGGCATCCATGCGGACATCATCATGCCGGTCAAGGCGCTGGGCCTCGATTGGTCGCGACTCATCCCCAGAAGCGGCTTCGCGGCGGTACCCGCGAATTCAACCTGGATCGCGTTCGGCTCGGGCGAGGAGCATGTCTACCTGAATACGCCGACCTGGTGGGACATTACGCCGCGAACCGTCTGGTCAGCACTCGCTGGCGGCAAGCGGGTGATCCACGTCGAATATGTGTCCAGCCCCAATTATGCAGTGCGGGAGATCCGATTGAGACCCGAAGAATATCGCCGATTGTGGGCCGCGGTCCGCGCCGACTTCGCATTGGATCAGCAAGCCCGGCCGATCCGGATCGATCATCCAGGCTACGGACCCGCCGATGCCTTCTACCGGGCTACAGGCAAGGCCAATATGGTCCGAACCTGCAATGCCGCCGAGGCAGGCTGGCTGCGCCTCGCGGGCGCCAAGACCAGCTTGTGGCCGCCATTCGTAAACGGCCTCGTCTGGCGGTACCGAAGGACAGCTTACAGCACGTAGCGGCTAAGGTCGGCGTTCCTGGCAATGCTGCTGAGCTGCTGCTCGACGAATGCCGCGTCGACCATCAGCGTGTCGCCGCGACGGTTCTCGGCATCGAAGCTCACATCCTCGAGCAGTTTCTCCATAACGGTCTGCAAACGTCGCGCCCCGATATTCTCGACGGCTTCGTTGACCTCGGCGGCGATGCGGGCAAGCGCCTCGATTCCGTCCTTGGCGAACTCGATGGTGACCCCCTCGGTGCCAAGCAGCGCCTGGTACTGCTCGGTCAGGCTTGCGCGGGTCGCCGACAGGATCCGCACGAAGTCCTCCTGCGTGAGCGCCTTCAGCTCGACGCGGATCGGAAGCCGGCCCTGGAGCTCGGGCAAAAGGTCCGCCGGCTTGGCGATGTGAAACGCACCCGACGCGATAAACAGGATATGGTCGGTCTTCAGGGGCCCGTATTTCGTCGCGACCGTCGTCCCCTCGATAAGCGGCAGGAGATCGCGCTGGACGCCCTCGCGGCTTACCGATCCGCCGCGGACGTCGCTCACCGCGATCTTGTCGATCTCGTCGATGAACACGATCCCGTTGGCCTCGGCGTCGCCAAGTGCGACACGGTTGATGTCGTCGGGGTCGAGGCGCTTGTCGGCTTCTTCGTCGGTCAGACGCTCGAACGCCTCGGGCACCTTGAGCTTGCGGCGCTTGCGCGGTCCCTGCCCCATCGCCTTGCCCATGATCGATTTCAGGTCGAAAACCTGCGCTCCCATGCCCGGAATCTCGAACGGCATGGACGGAGCCTCGTCGACCTCGATCTCGACCTCGGCCTTGTCAAGGCTGCCGTCGGCGAATCGCTGCTTGAAGCTTTGACGAGTTGCCTCGCTCGAGCCCTTGCCGGTGAGGGCATCGAGAAGCTTGTCCATCGCTGCTTCTTCGGCTGCCGCACGCACTTTGTTGCGGCGACGGTCGCGCTCAAGCCGAACCGCTTCCTCGACGAGGTCGCGCGCGATCTGCTCGACGTCGCGGCCGACGTAGCCGACCTCGGTGAACTTGGTCGCCTCGACCTTCACGAAGGGAGCGTCGGCGAGCCTTGCGAGGCGGCGGCTTATCTCGGTCTTGCCGCAGCCCGTCGGGCCGATCATCAGGATGTTCTTCGGCGTGACCTCGTCGCGCAGTTCGGGGCTGAGCTGCTGACGCCGCCAGCGGTTGCGAAGGGCTACCGCGACGGCTTTCTTGGCGTCGTTCTGGCCGACGATGTGCTCGTTCAACGCGGCGACGATTGCCTTGGGTGTGAGCTTGTCTTTCAGCACTTCGGCTTGCTCCGCGCCGCTCTTCGGGAATTTGGTCTGATAATTCATTTCGCCACGAATGTCGGGACCGCGTCGCGGCACTTCAAGCGCTCAGCCCTCAACCGTTTCCACAGTCAGTCGGTCGTTGGTGAACACGCACACTTCCGAAGCGATCTGCATCGCTCGGCGAGCGAGGACCTCCGGGTCCTGCTCATAGTCGGTGAGCGCCCGCGCTGCAGAGAGCGCGTAATTGCCGCCCGAACCGATCGCAGCGATCCCGCCCTCCGGCTCGAGCACATCGCCGTTTCCGGTGAGGATCAGCATCTGCTCGGCGTCGGCGACAATCATCAATGCCTCCAGATTGCGCAGATATTTGTCGGTCCGCCAGTCTTTGGCGAGCTCCACCGCGGCGCGCAGCAGCTGGCCGTTATGTTGCTCGAGCTTCGTTTCGAGCCGCTCGAACAAAGTGAAGGCATCCGCGGTTGCACCGGCGAAGCCGCCGATAACCTTGCCTTCCGCGCCGATTCGGCGGACCTTCTTTGCATTGGGCTTCATCACCGTGTTGCCCATCGTGACCTGACCGTCGCCGGCGATGACCGTCTTGCCGCCCTTCTTGACGCCCAGAATCGTAGTTCCGTGCCATTTCTCCAAAATCTTCTCCTTTGGAAATGAGGTGGGGAGCAGCATGAGCTGCTGCAACTATCCGTGCTGCTCAAAGCGCCGATCGGGAATGATCCACAGGATCGAGACACCGACGTAAATGGCGACAGAAATGTAGGGGGAAGCGAAGGCGCTCGGAATCGCTGCCACATAGAGGAAGGTGCTGATCATCTCCTTCGTCCGGCCGCCGAGCGCCTTCTTCACTCCGGAAGTCTCGCCTTCGGCTCGGATCAGCGCGCGTTCCAACTGGTCGTATGAAATCGCGGCACAGACTAAGACGATTCCGAAGGACGCAACCGGCCAAGACGTGATCCCCGCCTCGTCGATCCAGCGGATCACCAGCGGAAAGAGCGTCAGGAAGAAAAGCAGCGAATGATTCGCCCACAGAACCGAGCCCGTAACCCGGTGCGCCGACTGCATCATGTGGTGGTGATTGTTCCAGTAGATTGCGACGTTGACGAAGGCGAGCAGGTAGGCGGCGAGCAGCGGCAGCACCGCGAGCGCGGCGTGAAGCGTTGGCTCGGCCGGAAACTTCAGTTCGAGCACCATGATCGTCAGCACGATCGCGACGACCCCGTCGGTGAGGGCATTGAGCCTCGTCGGACTCACAGGTCGCTCACCAGTCGCTCGAAGCGTTTGTCGGGCACAAGCCAGATCAGTGCCACTGCAACAAAGATAGTGATCGAGAGCCACGGCCAGAGGAACGCGAAGGGGATTGCCAGCAGGTACGATATCAGCGTCGCTATGCCCTTCCAGCTCCTGCCCGACGCCCTGACGATCGGCGCGTCCGAGTCATTGGCGCCAAGCAGGGCGGCCCGAAGCAGTACGGACGACAAAAAGCACAGCAGCATGATGACGCCGAACGCCACGATGGTGTCGCGTGTGATGCCCTCCTCACCCACCCAGCGGACGACGAACGGCACCAGGCTCAGCCAGAAAAGGAAGAACAGGTTGGTGAGCAGCACCGCGCCGTTCACCCGCCGAGCGGCCTGCAGCATGTTGTGGTGCTGTGACCAGTATATGCCGACCTTCACGAACGAGAGGGCGTAGACCACGAACAGCACCGTCAGGGGCTCGAGGGCGGCCAAGCCGGGAGCCTTGGGGACCGGCAGCTCAAGCACCATGATGGTGATGATGACCGCGATTACGCCGTCGGTGAAGCTGTTCAGCCGGTTGGTGTTCATGCGCCGCCCCCGCCGCTGTCTCCGCCATTCAGCAGCAAAACGGCGGTGCGGGCAAGCTACCGGATGTTTGGAGCCTGGTTCGGAGCGATCAAATGCTGCTGCCGCATCCAATCGATCAATTCATCGAGCTGAATTGCCTGCTCGGACGCTCGTTCGCGCTCGCCTTCAGGAAGTTGGTCTTGACCGGCGCCTTATACAGCTCGTCCGGCGGCAGGGGGTAGCGGGCACCGATGGGTATCGGCGAGCACTGGGATCATCTGCGGCCTCGGTGCCGACGCGCAGGCGCTGAGCATCAACACGAACAGCGGGCGGCAAAAGCTGCATCAAACCGATCAAGCGGGAATCCCGAAGCAGGTCGGACCGCCCTTGTCGGTCCCATTGTTCATAGCCTCCTTCCGGGTCGATCAAGGCGTCGATCAGAATGTCGGCGTCGACCACCTCATCCGTTCCCTGGCCTCCTCTCGACCGGACGCTAACCAAATAGGTATATTATATCGACATTCATGAACCGATAATGCAAGCAGCTGTCGGTCTTGTGCGCTCCGGCGCAACGCCGCTACGCTACCATGATGAGACGAATCTTCTTCGCATTCGCAGCGATCGCCACCTCCACGGCATCTTCCGCATTCGCCGCATTGTCGCCCGCAGAGCAGGCCATGGTCCGCACGGTCGATACCGAGCAACAGCGCACCGTCGCCATGCTCCAACGATGGGTCGACCAGAACAGCGGGACGATGAACAAGCCAGGCGTGGAAGCGGTCCGCGACATGATCGTGCCCGAACTCCAGCAGCTCGGATTCAAGACCGAGTGGATCGACATGCGCGCGGTTGACCGCGCCGGCCAACTCGTCGCCAGGCATGTTGGCAGCCGCCGTGGCAAAAGGCTGCTGCTGATCGGGCATCTCGACACTGTGTTCGAGCCGGATTCTCCGTTCCAGCGCTGGACAGCCCAAGGCGAGCGCGCGCACGGTCCCGGCGCAGGCGACGACAAGGGTGGCGATGCCGTGATCATCGCCGCGCTTCGGGCGATGCAGCAGGCCGGAACGCTGAAGAAGGCCAACATCACAGTCTTCCTGTCAGGAGACGAGGAAGACGCCGGAAGGCCGCTTGCGATCTCGCGGCGCGACCTGGTGGCGGAGGGAAAGAAAGCGGATGTCGCGCTCGACTTCGAAGATCTCGCGGTTGAGAACGGCAACGACATGGGCTCAACGGCCCGCCGGAGCGCCGGAAGCTGGACGCTGACGGTCACCGGCCGAGCCGCACATTCCGCGGGCGTGGGTGCGGGCGATTATGGCGCAATCTATGAGCTTGCGCGGATCATCGACCAGATCCGACGCGAACTTCCCGAGGACAAGCTGACCTACAATGTCGGGCTCGTCGGGGGAGGGCAGACGGCAACGCTCGATGGCCAGAAGATCCGGCTGGAAGCGACGGGCAAGACCAACATCATCGCCGCGACTGCCGTCGCCCGCGGCGATCTTCGCGCGATTAGCCAGGACCAGATCGACCGCGTCGAAGCCAAGATGCGTGCGATTGTCGCTGAGCCGCTCGCCGGCGCCCACGCAGAAGTCAGCTTCGATCCGGACATCTATCCGCCCATGCCGCCGACGGAGGGCAATCGCGCTATCCTCGCCGAGCTGAACGACGTCAATCGTGATATGGGTCTGGCCGAAATGGGCGAGCTCGATGCCTCGAAACGTGGAGCGGGCGACATCAGCTTTGTCGCTGCCGAGGTTAGCGGGCTTGCAGGGCTGGGACCCTGGAGCTCCGGCTCGCACACCGCGACCGAAACGGTTGATATCCCCTCGATCTTCAAGCAGGCGAAACGCGCCGCCATCCTGATGAGCCGAATCGCACGAGAGCACCGCTAAGCGGCGGCCTTTCGACCTTGTTGCTGTTTTCCTGAAACCGCTGGGCGAATTGCGGGTTGTGCGTTTCTGGACAGGTGTGCGCCTGCCCGCATGAGGAGTCGTGGATCGGTGGGGGTCCCGAAGGAAAGTCTTATTTCAAACGATCCGTCAAAGCTGCTGATTCAGTCGATCGTCGACTACGCAATCTACATGTTGGATCCCGATGGATTCGTGACCAGCTGGAACGCTGGTGCCGAGCGCATCAAGGGATTCAGGGCCGAAGAGATTGTCGGCAAGCATTTTTCGTCCTTCTACACCGAAGAGGACCGCAAGGCCGGAATGCCCGAAAAGGTCCTCGAAACAGCGCGGCGCCAAGGCAAGTACGAGGGCGAGGGCTGGCGAGTCCGGAAGAATGGCTCGCGCTTCTGGGCGAGCGTGGTCGTCGATCGGATCAACGGCGAGAATGGCGAGCTCATTGGTTTTGCCAAGATCACGCGCGACATGACCGAAGCGCGCAAGGCGCAGCAGGCACTGCTCGACGCTGAGCGGCGCTTTCGAATTCTGGTTCAGGGCGTCATCGATTATGCGATCTTCATGCTCGATCCTGAAGGGAGAGTTGCGAATTGGAACGCCGGCGCGCAGCGGATCAAGGGATATGCCCCCGATGAAATCGTCGGCGAGCACTTCAGCCGCTTCTACACGCGCGAGGATTTCGATGCGGGCGTGCCCAAACGAGCGCTCGAGACGGCGCGCGAAGTGGGCCGCTACGAGTCGGAAGGATGGCGCGTCCGCAAGGACGGCAGCCGCTTCTGGGCCAGCGTCGTCATCGATGCGATCAGGGATGACGGAGGCGAGTTGATCGGCTTTGCCAAGATCACGCGCGACATGACAGAAAAGCGCGAGGCGGAGCTGCAGCTGGAAGAGTCGCGCGAACAATTGTTCCGCTCGCAGAAGATGGAAGCGCTGGGCCAGCTGACCGGCGGGCTCGCGCACGATTTCAACAACCTTCTGACTGCAATCCTTGCAGCGTGCGAGCTGGGCCTCAGGAACGCCAACGATCCTGAAAAGGTCGCCCGCATGCTCGAGGGAGTGAAGGGTTCGGCCCAGCGCGGCGCCAGCCTGACGAAGCAGCTGCTGGCCTTTGCCCGGGCGCAGCCGTTGCAGATGAAGCAGATCGACCTCAGGCAGTTCTTCTCCGACGTGACGTTGCTGCTTCGGCCCTCGCTTCGCAGCAACATCGAGGTGATCACCGAGATCTCGGATCAGCTTTGGCCGGTCAACGCGGATGCCGGCGCACTGGAGCTCGCCATGCTCAACCTTGCGTTCAACGCGCGCGACGCGATGAAGGAAGGCGGCTCGCTGAAGATCAGCGCACATAACGAAGTGCTGAACGGCCAGCCGGACGGCCTTCGCGGCGAGCACGTGGTGCTCAGCGTCACCGACACGGGAACCGGCATGTCACGCGACGTTGTGAACCGCGTGTTCGAGCCTTTTTTCACTACCAAGAGCTTCGGCGAAGGGACTGGCCTGGGCCTGAGCCAGGTGTTCGGCTTTATGAAGCAGATCGGCGGCGCAATCATCGCGAAGTCGGAGCCGGGCCGCGGATCCGCCTTCACCCTTTACCTTCCCGCCAGCCACGGCAGGGACACAGTCGAGAAAGGCCTCAACGGACACACTATGGGCCGCGTGCTCATCGTTGAGGACGACACGTTGGTCGCCGAGCTTGCCGCGGGAATGTTCGGCGAACTCGGATTCGAGAGCACCGTCACCCATAGCGCACAGGAGGCGCTCGAGACCCTTTCCGGGGGTGCGAAGCCGAGCCTCATCTTCACCGACATCGTGATGCCGGGCGGAATCAGCGGCATCGAGCTTGCGCGCAAAGTGCGCAACCGCTTCCCCGAGCTGCCCATCCTGCTAACGACTGGCTACAGCGAACAGGTCGCCGGCGACCACGGCTTCCCGGTGCTTCAGAAGCCCTATGAGATGGACAGGCTCGCAGGCGCCGTGGGGAACGTGCTGAAGCAGGAAATCGTCGTGAGTTGAACGGCTTGCCTTCGAGCTGTTGACAGACCCGAAGTTGAGGAGCCTCATCTGTCAGCCGCGCTTGGAAGCTGCGCGAAATCAGGGGGGAAAATCGATGGCTACAACTGCACAAGTACGCACGCCCGTGCACCTGTGGGTCGTTGGCGTTCTGGCGTTCCTATGGAATTGTTTCGGTTGTTACGATTACCTGATGACCAACCTAAAGAGCCAGGCTTACCTCGCCCAGTTCACGGCCGACCAGATCGCATATATGGACAACTTGCCGCGATGGCTGACTGCCTTTTGGGCGCTTGGAGTGTGGGGCGGCCTCGTCGGATCGATCCTCCTGCTCATCCGCAACCGCTACGCGGTTTGGGCATTCGGCGCCTCGTTTGTCGGCGCGGTGATCGGTCTTGGCTATCAGCTGGTCATCACGACGATGCCCGCGAGCATGAAGCAGGGGATGATGGGCGTGATGCCCTATGTGATCATCCTCGTTACGGCCTTCCTATTCTGGTACGCGTGGAATGCCGAGAAGAAAGGCCTGCTTCACTGAGTTGACGTTATGCGGGGCTCGCTGAGCGGCCCCGCCCATCCTACTGTTGCGGAATTGCTGCAGTCGCGCGGACTAAAGCGGTTCGGCTCGGATCGCTACTTGCACCATTGTCGATAATCGCGACCATGGCCCCCGGTGAAGCTCGCCGTCGCGGGCTCGGGGGGAGGTTTTTCATGGTTCGCGGCAGTCTTTCGCGCGCTCTTGCTTGCGTTTCGTTGCTTTCGATTGCTGCGGTTCCGGCACCGGCCGCCGCGCAGCAGATCAGCCGGATCGTTGCCTTCGGAGATTCGTACGCCGATACGGGTAATTTCTTCCGCCTCGCTGGGATTAATCCGGTGTCGACCCAGATCTACACCACAGGACGCTTCTCCGGCGGTAGCAATTATGTCGATACGCTCGGCAATCTCTTGCAGGTTCCGCAATTCAACTTCGCCATTGGCGGAGCGCATACCGACAACACGAACCAGGCGGCGGGCGTGCCCGGGCTTACGTTCGAAGTGCAGGAATTCGCATCGGGTGGCGGGACGCTTGGGTTCCCCGCGGTCAATACGGCTCTCACTCGCAGCGATCTTGTTGCCATTTCGATAGGCGGCAATGATGCGCGTGCCTACCAACTCGGCGGCGGTACGTTGGCCGGAGCTCCGGCTGCCGCGGCAACGGCGGTCACCAACACCCAGCAGAATCTGAATGTGGTGATGGCGCACGGAACGCCGACCATCAGCTTCCTCGCGGGAGACACGGGCCAGCTACCCGAGATCGCAGCAAACCCCGCCGGTGCCGCGATCCGCACCGCATATTCGACGGCTTACAACAACGGGGTGCAACAAGTTCTCGCAGGCTATGCAACAAAGGGATCAATCGTTCACTATCTAGATCTCTCAACGGCCTTGAATGACGTGGAGGCGAACCCAAGCGCTTACGGAATCCAGGGACTTGTGTGCCCTGCAATTCCCGACCCGACCTGTATCGCCAATTCGGATGCGCCTTATCTGTTCTACGTCGATGGTCTGCACCTGACTTCTGCCGGCTTCGCGATCGTCGGGGAATATGTTGCGAAACAGCTCGCGGCGCCCCTGACGCTCACTGCGCCGTCCGACCTCGAGCTGGACACGGCCCGCCAATGGGGTCGCACGCTCTCGAGCCGCGGTGATCTGTACGGCCGCGGCGGCAACATTGCGGAAGGGCTGCGGCTCTACATCGTCGGCGACGGCTTCTCGCACGACGGGCCGGCGACCATGCAGAATAGTGCGTTCGAGGTGCGCGGTCTTGGCGCCACGATTGGCGCCGAGTTCGGCCTGCCGATGGGCGTCGTCGGAATTGCCGGCAATTACAGCCGTCCGAAGCTGACCTTTGGCAACGACGCATCGCGCGACCGCGATCACAGCTGGCAAATAGGCGCCTATGGCAGTGTCGATCTCGCCGGCCTCTTCGGCCAGGCCTATCTCGGCTACGGCAAGGACCGCAATCGCATCACCCGCACCGGCGTGGTCGAAGACATGACGGCGAGCCCGCACGGCAGCCACACCGTTGCCGGCGCGAAGGGCGGCTACCTCATGTCCCTTGCCGCCTTGAAGATCGGCCCAATCGTGGCGCTCGATTATGCCCGTGCGAATGTCGAGAGCTACACTGAGAGCGGCGACGCTGCCCTAACGCTGAACGTTGGCAACCAACACCTCAAGTCGTTCACGGGCCAGGCGGGCCTCGAGCTTCGCGGCGATCTCGCAGGGCTGCACCCGTTCGTCGACGTCACCGCCGAGCGCGAGTTCAGCGGCAACGGCAGCGTGATTACATTCGCTCAGACCACCGCGCCGACGATCGTGAACAGCTGGCTGGTCTCACGAAGCAAGGAGACTTACGGCCGCGTCTCCGGTGGTGCGAGCGCAATGGTCACCCCCGGCCTCAGCCTCGACGCCTTCGTTTCGTCGACACTTGGCCGCAACCAAGGCCAGGAGACGGGCGGCCAGGTCGGGATCAAGGCGGCGTTCTAAAGATTAGGCGGCGCGAGGGACGATCCTGTCAGGATCGCCGTTCAGCGCACAAGTGGCTTCGAGCAACTCATGATCGCCCCGCAATCCGAGGAAGAAGCCCTCGCTTCCAAGCGGGATTAGCCGCGCCGGCCGCCGAAGCGCGTTCTTTGCTGTTTGCCGAAGCGGCCCTTTCGGGTGCCCGGCTTGCCCTTGGTCGAATGGCCGAGCGGGCGCGGAGCGACGCGGTCGAAGTCGGGGATTCCGAGATCGTCCTCTTCCAGCCGGCGGATCTCGTCGCGCAGGCGCGCAGCTTCCTCAAACTCGAGATCGGCGGCGGCCTTGCGCATCCGCTCTTCGAGATCGGCGATATATGCCTTGAGGTTGTGCCCGACGAGCTCGGGTCGCTCGTCGTCACCGGTATCGACGAGGACCGCATCGCGCTGCGTCACGTCGGCGATAATGTCGGCGATGTTGCGCTTCACGCTTTCCGGCGTGATTCCGTGCAAGGCATTATATTCGAGCTGCTTCTCGCGGCGGCGACCGGTTTCGGCGAGCGCCCGCTCAATCGAGCCGGTGACGGTGTCCGCATAAAGGATCACCCGACCATCGACGTTGCGGGCGGCGCGGCCGATGGTCTGGATGAGCGAAGTCTCCGAGCGAAGGAAGCCCTCCTTGTCGGCGTCGAGGATTGCAACCAGCCCGCATTCGGGGATGTCGAGGCCTTCCCGCAACAGGTTGATGCCGACCAGCACGTCGTAGACGCCGAGGCGCAGCTCGCGGATCAGCTCGATGCGCTCCAGCGTCTCGACGTCCGAGTGCATATAGCGAACGCGCAGCCCGGCCTCGTGCAGATACTCGGTCAAGTCCTCCGCCATTCGCTTGGTGAGCGTGGTGACGAGCGTCCGGTAGCCCTTCTTCGCGGTCAGCTTCGCTTCGTTGACGAGGTCATCGACCTGGTCCTCGACCGGCTTGATCTCGACCGGCGGGTCGATGAGGCCGGTCGGGCGGATCACCTGTTCCGAAAAGACGCCGCCGGTCTCGTTCATTTCCCATGGCCCGGGGGTCGCCGAAACGAAGGTCGTCTGCGGGCGCATTGCGTCCCATTCGTTGAACCTAAGCGGTCGGTTGTCGATGCAGCTCGGCAGTCGGAAGCCATATTCGGCGAGCGTGATCTTCCGTCGGTGGTCGCCGCGCGCCATCGCGCCGATCTGCGGAACGGTCTGGTGGCTCTCGTCAATGAACAGGAGCGCATTGTCGGGAAGATATTCGAATAAAGTCGGCGGTGGCTCACCTGGAAGGCGGCCGGTGAGGAAGCGCGAGTAATTTTCGATCCCGGCGCACGATCCTGTCGCACCGATCATTTCCAGGTCGAAATTGGTGCGCTGCTCGAGCCGCTGCGCTTCGAGCAGCCGCCCCTCCGCCGTCAGCTCCTTCAACCGCTCGGCGAGCTCGTGCTTGATTGCCTCCATCGCCTGCTTGAGCGTCGGGCCAGGGGTTACGTAGTGCGAGTTCGCATAGACTTTGATGCTGTCGAGGCTGGCGATCATTTTGCCGGTCAGCGGATCGAACTCGCTGATCTCCTCGATCTCGTCGCCGAAAAACGATACACGCCACGCCATGTCCTCATAGTGCGACGGGAAGATCTCGAGATTGTCCCCGCGCACCCGGAAGCTGCCGCGCGCGAAGGCAGCGTCGTTGCGGCGATACTGGAGGGCGACGAGCTTGCGGATGATCTCGCGCTGGTCTTCGACCTGCCTCTTTTTCAGGCTGAAGGTCATGGCCGAATAGGTCTCGACCGAGCCGATGCCGTAGAGGCAAGAGACCGACGCGACGATGATCACGTCGTCGCGCTCAAGCAGCGACCGCGTCGCCGAGTGGCGCATCCGGTCGATCGCCTCGTTCACGCTCGACTCCTTCTCGATGTAGGTGTCGGTTCGCGGGACGTAAGCCTCCGGCTGGTAATAGTCGTAATAGCTGACGAAGTACTCGACGGCGTTCTCCGGAAAGAAGCTCTTGAACTCCCCATACAGCTGCGCGGCGAGGATCTTGTTGGGCGCGATGACGAGCGCCGGCCGCTGCAGCGTCTCGATGACCTTGGCCATGGTGAAGGTCTTGCCCGAGCCGGTGACTCCGAGGAGTACCTGGCTCGTCTCGCCATTCTCGGCGATTCCTTCGACCAGCTCGCGGATCGCCGTCGGCTGGTCTCCCGCCGGCTGATAGTCCGCGACCAGCTTGAAAGGCTTGCCGCCCTCGTGCTTCTCCGGCCGCGCCGGCTTGTGTGGCACGAACGTCTCGGCCGTTCCCGGTTCTGCGAGGCTCGTGCGGATCTGAATTGCCATCGCTGCCGATATGGGGCGGCGTGCCCCGCACGGCAATTCAGCCTGGCATCTGCGTTGGCCGGAACGCAGACGTTTGGCGCGATTCCCCCGCTCAAGGCCCAGAGCCATCCGCTCCTGCGCAGCTGTACCGCGACGAGATCACCAACCACTGTTCCGGCAGCGTGAGCTGGTCGCCGTCAACGCAAACTCGCTCACGCTTGCGTCAGTTGCTCGGGCAGCGTGCCCAAAGCGTCGTCAGGTTGGCAGCCGACCGAATGGGCATTCGCAAAAAACCGCCGCTAGCGCCCGTTTAACGGCAAGTTTATGGTGAGCCTCTCTTTTAGGAGGGGGCCAATCATGAAAACTGCAGTTTGCGTCGTTGCGTCAGTCCTGTGCTTGAGCGCCTGCAACAAGGCGCCAACCGTCGAGCTTCACAATGCTACCACCCAGCAAGTGGCGCAGGCGGTCACCAAGGCCGGAGTGATGAACAGCGATACGATGGTAAAGCCGGGACTTTGGCAGTCGAAGGCGGTTATCCGGGAAATGGACATGCCCGGAATCCCGCAGCAATATCTCGCCCAGATGAAGCAGAGCATCGCCGAGCATCGCAACGAAACGAGCAGCCACTGCATCAAGCCCGAGGATGTGAAGAAGCCGAAGGAGGATTTCTTCGGCGCGGACAAGGCCTGCAAATATGACCATTTCACGATGGGTGGCGGGAAGATCGATGTCGCGATGGTCTGCCACCAGGAAGAAACCACCCAGACGATGAACATGAGCGGCAGCTACACGCCGACGAGCTATTCCATCGATACGTCGATGGTCGGAACCGGCGGGCACGAGAATGGCATGACAATGAAGATGCATGTCGATGCACAGCGCATCGGTGAATGCACCGGCAAGGAGGATTGATGCGTTAGCGCTGCCATGGCGCGCGTCACAGTGCTTCTCAATCGCGGCGGCGGCGCCGTCGCGGCCGATCCCGAGCTTGTCGACAAGGCCGGCAAGGCACTTCGCGATGCGGGCGTCGATGCCGATGTCGAGCTCGTCTCGGGAGGCGAATGTGCGGTGCGATGCAAGGCGATTGCCGAGCGCGGCGATGAGCTGCTGATCGTGGGCGGGGGAGACGGGACAGTCAGTGCTGCGGCTTCGGCGCTGGTCGGCAAGGAGACAATGCTCGGCATCCTGCCGCTTGGGACGCTCAACCATTTCGCACGCGATCTTGGCATCCCGACTGATCTTGAGGAGGCGGCGCGGCTGATTGCTTCACGGAAGGAACGCAGAGTCGACGTCGGCGAGATGAACGAGCGCATCTTCATCAACAACAGCGCGATCGGCCTCTATCCGCTGATGGTCGTCGACCGGGACCTTCAGCGCCGGAAGCTCGGCCGGAGCAAGCGCCTGGCGATGATCGTCGCGTCGCTGCGAACCCTCATCCGCTTCAATCGCCACCGACTCACGCTGACGGTCAATGAGGAACGGACCGGAAGGGTCGACACTCCACTGCTGTTCGTCGGCAATAATGAATACCGGATCGACATCGGCGCGGCGGGACAGCGCGACAAGCTCGACAGAGGCGAACTCAGTGTCTTCGTCATGCGAAAGAAGACGAGGCGGGGAATGATCGCGGCGAGCATTCGGGCCCTGTTTGACCGCATCCGGTCCGATGACATGGTGCAGCTCGATCGGGTCGAGCGGCTCCTCGTTGCCAGTCATCGCTCGCAGCTTGCTGTTTCGCTCGACGGCGAGGTGGTTCGCGCTGCGCCGCCCCTGGACTATAAGATCTGCAAGAAGGCGCTGCGCGTAATTGCGACCTGAAAGGGAACCGCAATGCCGTTTACGGGGTTCGCGGGGCGGAGAGAAACGGCGGTCGACTTGGCAAGCCACGCACCTCGAACATGGTCGGACCGGTCTCGGGCGCGGGCGCTGCGCATCGCCGGGATTGCTATCATGCTTCTCGGCATCGGCGCTGCCCTTCTGCCCGCGGGCAAGACGATCCCTTCGGCAATGATCGGCGGACTTCTGATCGCCGCCGGACTGATCGAGATGGTCGCGGGTTCGCTGCGCCGATCCGTCAGGCCGTTCGCAATGGCTGCGGGCGGGGTGACGGCGCTCGCGGGCCTTTTGTTCGTGATCAACCCCGAGACCCATTTCTTCCCAACGGTAACTCCGATCATCGCCTGGCTACTCATCCGGAGCCTCATCCTTGCTGCGAGCGCGACTGAAACCCGCGGATCGGTACGCCGATGGACGGCGCTTTCAGCCGGCATGGATTTCCTTCTCGCGGTTCTGCTGATCGCGGGACTTTCCATCTCGACCATCGTCGTCAGCATCTTCGGGCCGACGCGCGAGCTGGTTGCAACCTTCGCCTGGGTTCTCGCGGCAAGCTTCGTCGTGAACGGGCTGCTGCTGCTCGAAGTCGCGAGCTGCACCGACACGGTAAAGACATAGTCGCGCTGGAACTGCCGCACCTTGCTGGTGCATAAAGCTGGCGATGCTCCAAAGCTCGCCAGTTCTGTCGGTCACGACCGTCGCGGACATCGTCCGAATCGCAGTCGCCCCCGTCTTCCTGTTGAGCGGAATCGCGTCGTTCGTGAACGTCTGCACGTCGCGGCTTTCGCGAATCGTTGATCGTTCGCGCGATGTCGAACCCATGCTCCTAGCCAGCAGGGGCGCCGAGCATGACCGCTGGCTCGGCGAGCTTCGCGTGCTCGATCAACGCATGCGGCTGGTGAGCTGGGCGATTTCACTATCGGTGCTATCCGCAGTGCTGATTTGTGCGGTCGTGGTGCTCTTGTTCGGGGCGAGCCTGACACGGCTGCATGTCGCGACGACCATCGCGTGGCTGTTCAGCGGCTCGATGATTGCGATCGGCGCCGGATTTGCGATCTTCCTCATCGAGACCCGAGTTGGCTCGCGCGCCGTGCGGGTGCGCTCGGAACTGCTTCAACACACGGTGGACGATAGCCAATAGGCCGCTTATCGGCTGCCGATGCCTGTCACTACCGTTGCCATGCTCACTGCCGGTGGCCTCGCGCCATGCCTCTCATCCGCCGTTGGCGGCTTGATCGAGCGCTACACCAAGGTCGCTCCCGACGTGCGCATCATCGCCTACCGCAATGGGTATGCCGGCCTGCTCAAAGGTGATTCCGTGGAGGTGACACCCGAGGTTCGGGAGGTCGCCGGACGACTGCACGCATTCGGGGGAAGCCCGATTGGAAACAGCCGGGTCAAGCTGACCAACGTCAAGGACTGCGTGAAACGCGGCTTGGTCAAGGAGGGCCAGGATCCGCTGCACGTCGCCGCCGAGCAGCTGAGCCGCGACTGCGTCGATGTCCTGCACACAATCGGCGGGGACGACACCAACGGAACCGCCGCCGATCTCGCGGCATATCTGCGCAGCAACAATTATCAGCTGACGGTCGTCGGCCTTCCCAAGACCATCGACAATGACATCGTGCCGATCCGCCAGTCGCTCGGAGCGTGGACAGCCGCCGAGCAGGGTGCCCTCTACGCGCGAAATATCATCGCCGAACATTCGACGAATCCGCGGATGCTCGTCGTCCACGAGGTGATGGGCCGCAACTGCGGGTGGCTCACGGCGGCGACAGCACTCGCGCACCACCAATGGGTCAAGAGCACGCAGTTCGCGGAGTGGCTCGACAATTCCGCCATCCGCTGGGACGTCCATGCCGTCTTCGTGCCGGAGCGTCCGTTCGACATCGCCGAAGAGGCCAAAAGGCTGCGCGCGATCATGGACGGTGAGGACGGGGTCAACCTCTTCATCTCCGAGGGCGCCGGAGTAACGGAGATCGTGAGTGCGATGGAGGCGGCGGGCGAGGAAGTCCCCCGCGACGCGTTCGGCCATGTTCATCTCGACAAGATCAATCCGGGGCAGTGGTTCGCCAAGCAGTTCGCCGCCGAGCTCGGCGCCGACAAGGTGCTTGTCCAAAAGAGCGGCTATTTCTCCCGCTCAGCCGCGGCGAATGAGGCCGACCTCGCGCTCATTCGGGATTGCACGAATTATGCGGTGGACGCTGCTCTTAGGGGCGAATCGGGAGTGGTCGGCCAGGACGAGGAACGAGGCGACGATCTGCGGGCGATCGAGTTTGAGCGGATCGCGGGCGGCAAGAAGTTCGACGTGTCGGTGCCGTGGTTCACCGACCTGCTGCGCGACTTGGGTCAGGCATAAGCGCGCTACGCGCAATCCACAGAATATCGCCGCAGCCTCTAGACCGGCAAATCCGCGACTCTTACCTTCTGACCGTGACCTCCGCGCTAAACATCGAACGATCCGTGACGGGCCAGCCGTGGCGATGGCGTCGGCCGCCCGAGCCCAGTCTCGGCATGGACGCGCTGGTCGACGAGCTGTTGCTCGCCCGGGGCGTCCCCCGCGACGACCTTGCCCGTCATCGCGACCCAAAGATCCGGGATTTCCTTCCCGATCCGAGCTGCTTTGCCGACATGGACAAGGGCGCCAAGCGCCTCGCCGACGCGATTCAGCAGCGCGAGACGATCGCCATCTTCGGCGATTATGACGTCGACGGCGCGACCAGCGCGGCGCTGCTGACTTTGCTTCTCCGGCGGCTGGGCGTCGAGCCCATCGTCTACATCCCGGACCGCCTGATGGAAGGCTACGGGCCCTCGGGCAAGGCACTGGTCGAGCTGAAGAAGCGGGGAGCGAGCGTCGCAGTGTGCGTCGACTGCGGGGCGCAGGCGTTCGAGGCGTTGCAGGAAGCGAAATCGGCCGGGCTCGACGTCATCGTGGTCGACCATCACCAGTGCGCCAGCCTGCTCCCTGTCGCCGTCGCGCTGATCAATCCAAACCGGCTCGACGAGAGCGAGCATGGCGCGGCGCATGGGCACTTGGCTGCGGTCGGCATGGCGTTCCTGCTTGGAGTCGCGCTGGTCCGCGAGCTTCGGGGCCGCGGATTGTTCGAGGCGCACGCAGAGCCAATGATGCTCGATCTTCTGGACCTCGTCGCGCTCGGCACGGTCGCCGACGTGGCCCGGCTGAAGAGCCTCAACCGTGCCTTTGTAACCCAGGGTCTTCGCGTGATGGCGGCACGGCAGAACATCGGGTTGTCGGCGCTTTCCGAGGCGGCGCGGCTGGTCAAGCCGCCCACTTGCCGCGATCTCGGATTCGCGCTCGGGCCGCGGATCAATGCCGGCGGGCGTGTCGGCAAGTCGGACCTAGGCGTTCGACTGCTGACTTGCACCGATCCCGAAGAGGCACGGACAATCGCCGCCGAACTCGACCGGCTGAACGAGGAACGACGGGCAATCGAAATGCTGATCTTCGAGCAAGCGGAAGCCCAGGCGAAACAGCAGGACGGTCCGGTCATCACGGTGATGAGCAGCGGCTGGCACCAGGGGGTGATCGGAATCGTTGCGGGGCGTCTGAAGGAGTGCTTCGGCCGGCCAGTAATCGTCATCGCCGAAAAGGAGGACGGCACCGGAAAGGGCTCCGGCCGCTCGATCTCGGGCGTCGATCTCGGCGCTGCGGTGCTGGCGGCAAAGGACAGCGGATTGCTGGCCGCCGGCGGGGGCCATGCAATGGCTGCGGGCCTTACCCTTCCACCCGGCGGTCTCGACCGTTTCCGAAAATTCATCGACGAACGCCTGGCTGCCGACGTCGAAAAATCGCGGAGCGACCGCGCACTCCTGCTCGATGCTCTGCTGGCGCCGGGAGGCGTTGCTGGAGGCCTGTGCGATGCATTGGATTGCGCTGGGCCTTACGGAGCCGGGTGGCCGAAACCGCGCATTGCAGCCGGCCCCGTCCGGCTGCTTCGGACGGGAATAGTCGGCGACGGCCACGTTCGCGGGATCGGCTGCGGCGATGACGGCAAAAGTTTCAAATGGATCGCCTTCCGAAGCGCAGCAACACCGCTTGGGGAAGCCTTGCTCTCGGCGCCTGCCGACCAGCGCTGGTGGCTGGCGGGCTCAATCAGGCGCGACGAATGGAATGGCGGCAATGCGGCCGAGATGCACGTCGATGATGCCGCACTCGCTTGACCCGGAAATGACCCTCGCCTAACCGGCGAGCCGCTTTCCGGTCCCATCGTCTAGCGGTCTAGGACGTCGCCCTTTCACGGCGAAAACACGGGTTCGAGTCCCGTTGGGATCACCAC
>JANWLR010000051.1 GCA_025450755.1 Sphingomicrobium sp.
CTCGGCTATTCGGTTAACCGCCAGCGCCAGATGTCGAACGAGACTGCACAGGCAATCGACGCCGAAATCCGCAAGGTCGTCGAGGACGGCTACAAGCGCGCCAACATGCTGCTGACGGAGAACCGCGAACAGCTTGAAAGCCTTGCCAAGGCGCTCCTCGAATATGAGACTCTGTCGGGCGACGAAATCAAGATGGTGATTGCGGGCGAAACGATCGATCGCGGCGGAAGCAAGGGCCCCGCGCTTCCGGCGGCCGGCTCATCGATCCCGAAAGCCAAGCGGCCGAAGGCCGGAACCATCGGAGGACCGGCCGCGGCCGGCGCCTAGCTCGCGCCGATTGCAACCGTCGCGGCCGCGAACAGGCCGACAGCGATGAATGCGAAGGTCACGAGGGCCATTGTCCTCATCACGGCGCTGAAGCGGCCGAGTTCGTACGCGCCCTTGAGGTGCCGATACATGTGGAACGGCGGCACGAAAAATAAGAGGCTCGCAAGACTCGTCATTCCGACGGCGACGAAAATGCCGCCGAAAACCACGAGCATCATCATGAACGACAGCGAATAAGTGACAAATACCGTGTGGTCGTAAGTGTTGTATTTGCGTCGGAATGGGAACAACAGCCACATGAAGGGTACGGAGATCGGGATCAGAAGCCAGCTGAATTTCGACGCTGCGTCCTGAACCTTCATCGAGACCAGTTGCGGATTGTCTTTCACGTGCCTGATGAAGGGGCGAAGCAACCCAGGCACCTTGCGATTCACATCTGGTGAAGCGACGCTGTTGCCAGTGGCGAGGTTCTGGGTCGTGCTGATCGCTGCCTTTTGTCCCGCGATTTCCTTATCGAGTTCGGCTACATCCCTGCCGGCCGCCGCTTCGATCCCCCGCTTCATTTCAAGCCTTCCGAGCTCTTGCTGTTGCTCGGTGATGGCGGAATCCAGACCAACTTTGACATTCCTGGCTTGACCCGGGGCGCCTAGTGCCCCGTTGAAATTCAGGATTGCGAACATTGCGAAGACCGTGAACAGATAGAGCGCCACCGGCGAGATGAACCGGGCACGCTCGCCGGCTATGTAGCGGCGCGTCATTTCGCCTGGCTTCCAGGCGAGCATCGGCAGCGTCCGCCAGATCTTTCCTTCGACGTTGAACAGAGCAATGAGGAAATCCTGGAAGAAGGCGCGGACCGAGCGGTGAATATGAGCCCGCTGGCCGCAGGCCGAGCAGTAGGGACCTGTCAGCTTTGTCCCGCAATTGAGGCAGGACTTCTCGTGAGTATAGCCATCCGCTTCGCCAGCTTTCGGTTCGACCGCGCGCGCAAGCAGTCCACCGGTGACCGCATCGCCGACAGCTTCAATGCCGCCCATCAGCACCCCCCGTACGCCCATATTATGCGCGGTTGGCCCCGCATGCTAGCTGCCTCACATGCGCATCGGTCTTCTCGGCGGCTCATTCAACCCGGCGCATTCCGGGCACCGGCGTATCAGCCTGTTTGCCACGCGCGCGCTTGCCCTCGACGAGCTGTGGTGGCTGGTCTCGCCCGGCAATCCCCTCAAGGAAGGCGCCGAGGATATGGCACCGTTCCAAGCGCGCTTCGTCTCGGCGCTGGAAATGGCGAAGGGCGCACCGATCCGCGCGAGCGACTTCGAGCAGCGCGCAGGCACGCGCTACACCGTGGATACGGTCCGCGAACTGAAGCGCCGCTATCCCAATGATCGCTTCATCTGGTTGCTTGGAAGCGACACCCTGACAAATTTTCACAAATGGCGTGATTGGAGGGGGTTAGCGCGCGAAGTGCCGATTGCGGTGATTCGCCGCCCCGGTTATGATTCAGCTGCCCACGCGGCGCGCGCGATGGGCTGGCTGAGGAGGTTCGTCCATCCTTCCCGCCAGGCAAATCATTGGACGGAATGGAGTGCACCGGCGATCATTTTCCTTCGCCTGCCGCCCGACCCTAGCTCCGCGACTGCAATTCGCGCGCAAGATCCCCACTGGTACCGCAGAGCCCGCTCGCGCGTTCACGCGCCTATGGTGCCGCGTGTACCAATCTTCGCCAGGAGACCACTTGACCGAACATCCCGTTGAAGCCGCCGCCGGTAAGGCCGGCCGCGCTCCCATCGATGTCGAAGATCTCCACAAGCTCGTGCTCCAGTCGCTCGACGACGACCAGGCCCAGGAGGTCGTTTCCATTCCCCTTGCCGGAAAGTCGAACATTGGCGACCATATGGTCATTGCCTCGGGTCGCTCGACGCGTCAGGTCGCTTCGATGGCCGTTAAGCTTGCGGACAAGATAAAAGAGCGATTTGGAATGAACGTCAGGATCGAGGGGCTTCCGGCCGCCGACTGGGTGCTTATCGACGCCGAAGACGTAATCGTGCACATATTCCGTCCCGAAGTTAGAAATTTTTACAATTTGGAACGAATGTGGGCGTTTGGCGACGATTCGGGCGTGAACGCAGCAGCGCGCGGGTAGGGCGAATGAGATTTATTGCACTTTTATTGGCGATTTTCGCGTTTGTCGCGCAGCCCGCCTCTGCGGCCTCGTCGGCCGCGCTCGCCAGCCTCGAGGACCAGCTGAGCTCGTTGGTCTCCAACAAGTCCGCTGACGTCGGCATTGCTGCACTCGACCTTAATACGGGCGAGACCGTCAGCATTAAGGGCAATACGCCTTTCCCAATGGCCAGCACCGTCAAGGTAGCGATCGCAGCACTCTACCTCGCTCAGGTCGATAACGGCCGCCGCTCGCTCGACGATACGATCAACGGGCAGTCCGTTCGCGGGCTAATGCGGCGGATGCTGGTCTACAGCGACAACCGCGCCGCCGATACCTTGTTCAAGGATCTTGGCGGTCCGCACGCGCTTGAGGCTTGGCTCCAGGACAATGACGTGAAGGGAATTCACGTCGACCGGACGATCGCCGAGCTCCTGGCTAGCAAGCGCGACCTGTTCGACCGTCGGGATTCATCGACGCCGGTTGCGATGGTCGACCTGCTCCAGCGGATTTACAAGGCGCAGCTGATCAAGCCCGAAAGCCGTGATTACCTTCTGGATGTCATGGCGCAGTGCGAAACCGGCAAAAACCGCATCAAGGCGCTGCTTCCTGGCGTGCCGATCGAGCACAAGACCGGGACTCTCAATGGACTCGCCGACGACGTCGGTTTCATTTCGTTGCCAGATGGCCGGCGCGTTGCGGTCGCGATTTTCACGCGCGGAGGTGCCGACCGGCCGCGAACGATCGCGGAGACGGCCCGCGCAATCTACGACGGCTTCAAGTCAGTCTTCACTTGGCCTTTCGGCGCGCCCGCGCTTCAAAAATAGTGCTTTTGCACATCGTTGCGCGCGGGAAGATCGGCCGCTCTGCGGAGTCCGAGCTGGTTGAGCGTTATCTGAAGCGCATTATCTGGCCGACCAAGGTCACCGAGTTGCCCGACCGCGGTGGAAAGGTTCCTGAGCCGGCCGCGGCGGGCGTGACAATTGTGCTCGACGAACGCGGGATAGCGCTGTCGTCATCGGAGATCGCAAAGAAGCTCGAATCATGGCGCGACAGCGGAAAGCGCGAAGCTCGCTTCCTGGTCGGCGCTGCAGACGGCCATGACGAACGGGAGCGCGACCAAGCCGACCTTCTATTGTCGTTCGGCCCCGCCACATGGCCGCACCTCCTCGTCCGCGCGATGCTCGCTGAGCAATTGTTTCGCGCGACGTCGATTCTTGCGAACCATCCCTATCATCGCGAAGGTTAGGGGAATGCGCGCTCTCGCATTCGCATTGCTTCTTTGCCCGCTTCTCGCGGGAAGCGCGTTGGCGCAGTCTGGCGGTCAACCACTCGACAAACAGCTCAAGGCGGCGATGGCGGAGCAAGCCGCCGCGGAAGCCGAGACTGCCAAACTCGAGCAGGCTGCCTCCAAGGCGCAGAGCACGGCGGACCAGCTGCACGCAGAGCAGGTGGCCGCAGCGCAGGCAATCGAGGCCGCGGAAGCGCGGATCAGTGTTGCCAACGCGCGGCTCGAGCTCATGTCAGCCTATGTTGCGGCCCACCGCCAGCAGCTTGTGGCCGAGCAGCAGCCCGTCTCCTCCCTGCTGGCGGGTCTCGCGACCATGGCGCGGCGTCCGCCGCTGCTAGTTCTTGCTGATCAGGGAAGCACCGACCAGCTTGTCGAAGTCCGGCTCCTGCTCGATTCCACGCTTCCAGTGATTCGCAGGCGCACAAGCCGGCTTTCCGCCGAGCTTTCCGAGGGGCAGCGTCTGCAGCTGGGGGCGCTCGCGGCCCAGACCGAGCTTGCCCGCAGCCGCGACAATCTGGTCGCACGGCGTCAGCAATATGCCGCGCTCGAGCAGAAAGCCGAGCAGCAGGCGCTTGCGTCAGGGGGACGGGCGCTCGGCAGCGGCGACATCGCAATTGCCGCCAGCGAAGAGGTCGAGCGGCTGCGGTCCGAGCAAGCGCAGAGCCAGTCGGTCCGCGCCGTCGCATCCCAACTCGCTGCCGAAGACCCGGCGCCTGGCAGGCCAATCCCGCCCGAGGGTGGAAGCCCTCGCGCACCCTTGGCATACCAGCTCCCGGCGGCGGCCGAGGTCACCGAGGGACTTGCCTCGGTCGACTCCAGCGGCGTTCGCTCCCGGGGTCTGACGCTGGCGACGGTCCGCGGAATGCTCGTTACCGCACCGGCAGCAGGAGTCGTGAAGTTTTCCGGGCCTTTCAGGGACTATGACGGCGTGCTGATCATCGACCACGGGGCCGGTTGGCTGAGCCTGATTGTCAATGTCGTTTCGCCGCTCCGCCCGGGCGACAGGGTTGCGCTCGGACAGGATGTCGGCCGGGCTCTCGGGTCCCTGCAAGTCGAACTGTCCCAGAATGGGCGTAGAATCTCGCCTGCTCTCATCGCAGGTTCATCTCAACCTATGTCAAAGGGCCCCAAAGGTGGCTAGACTCTTGTCCGGCCGGATTAGGACGCGACTAATGAAGCTCAACACGAAGATCTTGCCCCCGATCGCGCTTGTCGGAGCGCTCGCTCTGGTGCCCGTGACCGCCAGCTCCTTTGCTGCGGCGGACACGACCAATTACCAGGAGCTCGAGAAGTTCATGAGCGTGTACGAGCGGGTCAAGGCGAATTACGTCGAGCCCGTCGACGATCACACTTTGATCAAGGGCGCCATCGACGGCATGCTCGCCGCGCTCGATCCACACTCCTCCTATGTCGAGAACAGCGATTTCGACCAGCTGAAGGCCACGACGGACGGCAATTATGGCGGCCTGGGGCTGACCGTCTCGATGGAGGACGGGGTCGTGAAGGTCGTCGCTCCGACCGAGGACACGCCGGCGTGGCGCGCGGGCATCAAGGCCGGCGATTACATCACGCACATCAACGGCGAGTTCCTGAATAATCTCACGCTCGACGAAGCGGTCGCCAAGATGAAGGGCGATCCCGGAACGACCGTGAAGCTGACGGTCATCCGGCCTGGCCATGACAAGCCGCTCGAATTCACCGTAACCCGCGAGCGGATTCAGCTTCACCCCGTCAAATGGGAGATCAAGGACGGCATCGGCTACATCAACATCAACACCTTCACCGGCAACGTGGCCGAGCAGACTAAGGCCGCGCTCGTCGGCATCGACAAGGCGACCGGCGGCCACCCGCTCGGCTATGTCATTGACCTGCGTTCTAATCCCGGCGGCCTTCTCGACCAGGCGGTCGACGTCGCCGACGATTTCCTCGACAGCGGCGAAATCGTTTCGCAACGCGGCCGCTCCAAGGACGACATCGAGCGCTATTATGCGCGGCCGGGCGACCTGGCTCATGGTCTGCCGGTAGTGGTCCTCACCGATGCGGGTACGGCGAGCGCCTCGGAAATCGTTGCCGGCGCTCTGCAAGACCATCGTCGTGCGCTCATCATGGGCGAGAGGACGTTCGGCAAGGGATCGGTCCAGACGGTCGTCCAGACCGGGCCCGAGAGCGCACTCCGGCTGACGACGGCGCGTTATTATACTCCGTCAGGACGGTCAGTTCAGGCGGGCGGCATCGAACCGGACGTCGTGGTCCCGCAGCTGAGCGATCCGGACTACAAGGAGCGCGTGATCGTTCGCGAGTCAGATCTTCGTCACCACCTGCTTGCCCAGGCCAAGGTCGACGACAAATTGCTCGAGGGCGACGACAGCCCGGATCCCCGCTTCACTGCCAAGCCTGATGAGCTGGAGAAGAAGGGGATCAAGGACTTCCAGCTCTACTATGCGCTGAATACTCTGAAGCGCCTTTCCGCGCCGATGACGATCGCCTCGGCCGCCCCGGTCAAGAAGGCCCATTAGGGCGCCCATGAGCGACGCCGTCGTCGTCCAGCCGCGGGATGGGTTGTCGGCGCCTGCCATTGCCCGGCTCATTGCGCTTCTGCTTCCGGTGGCGCTGCTCGGCGGGGCGCTCGGCTCGCAATATCTCGGCGGCCTGCATCCGTGCGAGATGTGCTACTGGCAGCGTTGGCCCCACGGTTTCGCAATCCTGCTCGCTGCCATTGCTTTCACAGGAGGCGCTGAATCCGGTCGTTCGCGGACATTCACCTTGCTCGCTGCCCTCGCTATCGGCGTCTCGGGAGCGATCGGCGTCTACCACGCCGGGGTCGAAACCAGGGTCTTCGAGGGCTTCACCCAGTGCACCGCGACGGGCAAGGGCCTCAGCGCCGCGGATCTGCTGAAGGAGATCAGCCATGCGCCGATCATACGCTGCGACGAGGTGCAGTTCCGCTTCCTTGGGATCTCAATGGCGGGATGGAATGCGATTTGTTCGCTCGGTGGGGTTGCGCTCATCGCGATCCTGACGATCAGGAGCCGCCGCGCGTGACGAGCTGGCATCCTGGCGAGCGCCGCTCGGATAGTTCATCCATGCTGCGGGTCGACCAGGCGGGCGAATATGGGGCGACGCGGATTTACGCAGGTCAGCTCGCAGTCCTTCGTCGAAATTGTCCCGAGGCCAAGCTCACGGCGCGCATGGCCGCTCAGGAGCAGCGCCATCTCGATCGCTTTAACCGGCTGATGAGCGACCGGCGCGTCCGTCCGACCGCGCTCCAGCCCCTATGGAACGTCGCCGGCTTTGCACTCGGCGCGGCAACAGCATTGATGTCCGAGAAAGCGGCGCTGGCCTGCACCGATGCGATCGAGACAGAGATTGACAAACATTATGGCAAGCAACTCGCCGAGCTCGGCGAAGACGATCCGGAGCTTGCCCGTGACATTGCGGATTTTCGAGCCGACGAGCTCGAGCATCGCGATGTAGCCCGTGACGCGGGTGCAATGAATGCTCTGGGTTATCCCTTATTGACCGCGGCGATCCGTGCGGGCTGTAGGATGGCTATTGAGCTTTCGAAGCGGATTTGAGGAACGAATGGCGGCCCAAGCCGCTGGAATCTGTTGAAAGGACGCGTTTGATGACCAGGCTAATCATTTCCCTTGCCACGGCGGCGGCCCTGGCCGGAGGCTTGGCGGCCCTTCCAACTCCGGCGGCTGCACAGGCGGGACAATTACAGGTCGACGTGTTCGGCAATGACCCTTGCCCGACCGGCTACATCTGCATCCGTCACAGGGAGAGCGACCGTTATCGCCTTCCGAAGAGCCAGCAATTGCAAGGCACCCGCCAGCAGCAGCAGTCGTGGGCGAACAAGTCACAGGCGCTGACGACTGTCGGTGCGACCGGAACCGGCAGCTGCTCGGCCGTCGGGCCGGGTGGGCGCGAAGGCTGTCTCGTCAAAGAGATTCAGCAGGCCAAGAAAGAGACTAAGGAACAACAGCAGAGCGACACGCCGCCTGAGCTGTAAGAACTCAGCCGCTTAGTCCGCGATCGAAAGGGGCTACCTGAGCCACTGCGCTATCGTTAGAGCAGCGCAACATTCCGGAAGGGGAGCCGGTATTTGAGCAGCGCGCCAACAATAGCGCTCGACGAGCGGTCGAGCCGCTCCTTCTTCGGACATCCGCGCGGCCTGGCCTACCTCGCCTTCACCGAGGCGTGGGAGCGCTTCTCTTACTACGGCATGGCCGCGTTGCTGGTGCTGTACATGGTCAATCAGCTCCTTCTGCCGGGGCACGTCGAGCATGTTGCCGGGTTTGTTACATTTCGGGGCCTGATCGAATGGCTATTCGGACCATTGTCGACGCAGGCGCTCGCCTCGCAGATCTTCGGCCTCTACTCGGGCTTCGTCTATTTCACGCCGCTGTTCGGCGGCTGGCTCGGCGACCGGATCGGGCAGCGGAGCGCAGTCGTGCTCGGCGCCCTGTCGATGGCCGGGGGACACCTGGCAATGACCTTCGACCAGAGCTTCCTGCTCGCGCTGCTGCTGCTCATCATTGGTTCGGGGCTGCTCAAGGGTAACATCTCCGCACAGGTCGGAAGCGTCTATCCGCCCGATGACGAAGCGCGACGCACCCGCGGCTTTGCAATTTTCAGCACTGCGATTAACTGCGGCGCGGTTACCGGCCCATTGCTCTGCGGCTATCTGGGCGACCGTTACGGCTGGCACATCGGTTTCGGGACCGCAGCGCTGTTCATGCTCGGCGCGCTTGCCGTTTACCTCAGCGGCTATCGCTACCTGCCTGCGCGCGTCGAACGGAAGGCGAAATCCAAAGACGCTCCGCTGACACATGAGGATCGAAAGGCCGTCATCGCGCTGATCGGAGTCATGGCGGTCACGGTGCTTGCCTATATTGCTTACTATCAGCTGGCCAACGTGCTGCCGGTCTGGATCCAGGCCCACGTCGACCTGAACGCAGGCGACTTCGCAATCCCCATCGAGTGGTTCTACTCGATCGACCCGCTAGCCAGTATCTTGAGCGTCCCATTCCTCTTCGCGCTTTGGAATCGTCAGGCACAGGCAGGCCGAGAGCCGAACGCGCTGATAAAGATCGCCATCGGCTCCTTCATCTCCGGCAGCGCTTACTTCATCCTTATTGCCGCAATCGCGTTGTCGCCGGGTCGAGTCCTGTGGATCTGGCCAGTGCTGTTCTGCGCGGTCCAGGGCGTCGCCTTCATGTATTTTTGGCCGACCCTGCTCGCGCTGGTGTCGCGCGTCGCACCGCCCAAGATCAACGCGACGATGATGGGCGTCTGCTTCCTCACGCTTTTCGTCGCCAACAACCTGATCGGACGCATCGGCACCTATTACGAGAAAATGAGCCCGACGGCCTTCTGGGCGCTGCATGGCGCGATCGGCGCCGCCGGCGGCCTGCTGATGCTGTTCGTCGCCCGAAGCCTTGCCCGAATTCTCGAGCCGCAGCCGATTTCCGCCACCAAACGTTAGGAACGTCGATGAGCGTCGCCGAAGCCACTCCCGACCTCGAGCAAGTCGACCGCCACGACCGCGCCTTCCTCGGTCATCCGACCGGCCTTGGGTTCCTCGGCTTCACCGAGGCCTGCGAGCGCTTCTCTTATTACTCGATGCAGACCTTGCTGGTGCTCTACATGGTCAATTACCTGCTTCTGCCCGGACGCATGGAGAAGGTGGTCGGCCTCAAATGGGTGCAGATGCACATCTATCACGGCATTTCGGGTCAACCGCTCGCGTCGGCGATATTCGGGACTTACGCGGCCCTCGTTTATGGTACGCCTATTCTCGGCGGGCTCATTGCCGACAAATGGCTTGGCCGGAACAAGACGTTGATTTTCGGCGGCTTACTGATGGCGATCGGGCATTTCCTGATGGCAATCGAACCCGCTTTTGTCTTTGCTCTTGTGGCGCTGGTGCTCGGCGTCGGCGCGTTCAAGGGAAATATCGCAACACAGGTCGGCGCCCTCTATGGCCCCAACGATCTCAGGCGCGCGATGGCGTTTCAAATCTTTTACATATTCATCAACGTCAGCGTAATTATCGCCCCGCTGATCTCGGGAACGCTCGGCCAGAAGGTCGGCTGGCATTATGGGTTCGGCTGCGCCGGCGTAGTGATGGTCATCGGCCTCATCATCTATCTATCGGGACGCCGATACCTGGCGCCGGAAGAGATTGCGGCGCCGGCCGAGAGCCCCGTTCTGCGCGAGCCGCTGACGCGTGATGATTGGCTTTGCGTCCTTTACCTGATCATCCTGATCCCGGTCATGGCTGTTTCGCTCCTGACCAACCAGGAGATTTTCAACGCCTATCTCACTTGGGGCGACCAGCAGTTCGATCTAACGCTGCTCAATCACACAAGCAGCTGGCTCATCACTGTCGACGCGACGGTCAGCTTCGCAATGCTCGTGGCCGTTGCCGCCTTTTGGAAGTGGTATGGGACGCGGCGCCGCGAGCCGGACGAAATCACCAAGATGATCATCGGCAGCGTCTTCACCGTCGCGGGCGGCCTGTGCTTGTTCATGGCTGCGCTCACACAGCCGCCCGGCGGGAAGATCAGTCTGCTCTGGCCAATGATGTTCGAGCTGTTCAACAGCATCGGTTTTGCGCACGTCCTGCCGATCAGCTTGGCGCTCTTCTCGAAGATCTCGCCAAAGCAGATCACAGCCACGGTAATCGGCCTTTATTATCTCTCCTTTTTCATCGCAAATGCGATGGTCGGTTACATCGGCGGCCTCTATTCATCGCTGCCGACAACCACCTTCTGGCTGATTCACGTCGCGAGCGCCGCCTTCGGTCTAATCGCGTTTGCAATCTTCAAGATCGCGATCGGCCATCGAATGCAAGGCACTCCTAAGGATCAGGCGGCAGCCCTCAGCTAGGGCGCAACGATGCGGCGCGCTGCTCGTTTCACAAGCGATGGCCGACGTCGCAGAGGCAGGGCTGAAGCGAGCACTCGAGGGGGAACGTCATGTCGCTCGTCCGGGCAATCTGCGCGCATCATGGGAGGTGCTGTTTCAAGAAGCGCGCGGCTGCACCCGCTGCGATCTTTACAGGTTCGCCACGCAGACGGTGTTTGGCGAAGGACCCCTCGATGCGGCCATCATGTTCGTCGGCGAGCAGCCGGGCGACCAGGAGGATCTTGCCGGAAGGCCGTTTGTCGGCCCCGCGGGAGCCCTTTTTGATGCCGCGCTCGAAAAGGCGGGCATCGACCGATCGACCGTCTACGTCACCAATGCAGTCAAGCATTTCAAATTCGTCCAGCGGGGCAAGAGGCGCATCCACAACAAACCTGACGCCGGCGAGATCACCGCCTGCAAATGGTGGATCGAGCATGAGCGCGATCTTATCCGGCCGGCGGTTACCGTGGCGCTGGGAGCCACCGCGGCACGTTCACTGATCGGCAGGAGCGTGACGATCAGCCGCGCCCGCGAGGCGCCCGTGACATTGGAGGACGGCGGAGAAGTCTGGGTGACCGTACACCCCAGTTATCTCCTTCGAATGCCCGATCCCGACCGAAAGCGCGAAGAGCGACGGCGATTCCTTCGGGACCTCAAGCGCATCAGGGAGCGGGCGCAGGAACTGAGCAGCTGATTTTCTCTTATTGCAATTGAGAACAACTCGCATTAGCGACAAGGGCTCATTGCAATAAGGGGAATGGAATTGCTGACTCGCAACGTCCTGGCACTCGGCTGTGCCGGCGCCGCACTGGCGTGGGGCAGTCAGGCCAAGGCGGACGGGCCCGATTTCGGCTATGTCGAAACTGCAGACATCGAGGGGCCAGGAGAGACCGAACTCACGCTGTGGACAACCGATCGTCGCGGCAAGACAGATGGGCATTATGATGCCCAGGACTACCGGATCGAAGTCGAGCGCGGCTTCGCCAAGCGCTTTCAGGTGTCGGCCTATGCCAACTTCTCGGGACACCATGTCCGGGGTCTCGGCGGAGAGTTCGAGCGCCTCGACCGCGATCTCGCTTTTCAGGGGCTTTCGGCGGAATTCAAATATCAGCTGAAGAGCCCTGAACGCGGCCGCTTGGGCATCGCGCTCTATGCCGAACCCGAATGGTCGAGGCTCAGCAACGTGACCGGCAAAAAGGGTGCCGAATATGAGGTCGAGCTCAAGGCGATCGTGCAGAAGAATTTTCTCGCTGACCGCCTTGCCTGGACGGCGAACCTGACGCTTGAGCCCGAATGGGAGCGCGAACATGAGAAAATCGCTCCGGGAGCATCCGGCAGTGCCACCGTAAAGGAGCTCGGGGTCGAGGTTTCGACCGGCGTCTCTTACCGCGTCGCTCCCAAGCTTTGGCTCGGGGGTGAGGCTCGCTATCACAGCGTCTACCCGAACTGGACGCACGGCCTCCATCGGGAGAACTATGCCGTCCATGCGGGACCAAGCCTTCATTATGACGGCGGCAAGTGGGCGGTGACGGCGACATATCTTGCGCAACTATTCGGCGGCCCAGGCAAAGCAGGCTCGTTGCTCGAGCTCGATGACCATGAGAAAAGCGAGCTGCGGGTGAAGCTCAGCTACGACTTTTAGTCGCGCTCAGCGCCTCTCCATCATCAGCGGCAAGCCGCCCTTGGGCCGGAGCGTGACCATCCCGGATACGCGCACCTCGTGTCCCGGCATCGGCTTGAACCGCCATTTCGCCAGCCAGCAGGCGAGAATCGTCAGCCCCTCGGCCATGGCGAAGCGCGCGCCGACGCAGGTTCTCGGACCGGCGCCGAATGGAAGATATTGGAACCGGTGCCGCTCATCCTTCCGCGAGGGCGAGAATCGCTCGGGATCGAAGGTGTCGGGATCGTCCCACAGCTTGCGGTGGCGGTGGATAAGCCACGGCCAAATCGACACGAAGTCGCCCGCGTTCACATCGATTTCGCCAATCCGGTCATCGGCAACTGCCTCGCGGTCGAACCGAGGTGCGGACGGATAGAGTCGGAGCACTTCGTCGACGATCATGCGCAGCACCGGCAGTCGGTTCGGCAGCTCCGAATCAACGCCAGTCGCTAGTGCCGCTGCCGCCTCATGGCTCGCATGTTCCTGCCACTGCGGTTGCTCTGACAGGATGAATAGCGTCCAGCTGATCGCATTGGCCGTAGTCTCGTGTCCTGCGAGGTAGAAGGTCGCCGCGTTGTCGACTGCGAGTTCGACCGCTTCGTGCTCCGGAAAGCGGCCGTGGAGAGCGCGGATCATCTGCGTCACGAAATCGTCCGGCGCTCCGGGGCGCATACGCTCGTGAACCAGCGTGGAGAGAGTTCGGCGCAGGTAGACCTGCCCTCTTCGTCCACGAAAGCCGCGCGGGCTGATCGGGATCATCGGCAGGCCGAGCAGCAGTTGCATCCGCGCTTCGCTGACGCCCTCCAGCGCATGGGCGATATGCTCCATCGCCTCCTCGCTTGTAAGCCGCGGATCACCGCTGAACAAAGCGCTTGAAATGACTTGCATCGTGGCGCGCGTCGCCTCCCGCGCCATGTCGCGGGCGCCCGAGGTCCATTTGGCTACCGCGCTTGCCGCCACTTCTCCGAACACCGGCACAAGGGCGTCGACGGCCGGCGGCGCAAAACTTGCGGCGACGATCTTGCGCTGGGCGCGCCACAGCTCGCCGTCCGAGCTCAGCAAGCCGCGCCCGATCACCGGCTTGAGCAGCTTCTTGACCAGTTTCGGCTTCTCGTAGTTGGCCGCATTGTCGAGCAGC
Source organism: Sphingomicrobium sp. (assembly GCA_025450755.1). GTDB lineage: Bacteria > Pseudomonadota > Alphaproteobacteria > Sphingomonadales > Sphingomonadaceae > Sphingomicrobium. The sequence continues at coordinate 13,487 of JANWLR010000051.1, forward strand.
ACTCGCTGGACCATGTCCGGGTGCATCACGATGTGGACGCGATGCCCGAAGACGTTGCGCTCGATATACCATTTCTCGAAGGCCTGGTTCGACCAGCCGTAGACGGCGGTCCGCGCCCGCTCCCCGACGAACCCGCGCCACACTGGAACTGGCCCGGACCCTCGCGGCGGATGCGGCGGGATGAAACCTGCGGTCACTCTGCCGCCAGTAGCGTCTCCGCGCCTCCAAGGTCGACCGAAACGAGACGGCTGACGCCCTTTTCGATCATGGTTACGCCGTAGAGCCGGTCCATCCGGCTCATCGTCACGGCGTTGTGCGTCACGATCAGGTAGCGGGTGTCGGTCTCCTGCGTCATCCGGTGCAGAAGTTCGCAAAATCGTTCGACATTCGCATCGTCGAGCGGCGCGTCGACCTCGTCGAGGACGCAGATCGGCGCAGGGTTGGTGAGGAAGATGGCGAAGATCAAGGCGACAGCGGTCAGCGCCTGCTCGCCGCCCGAAAGCAATGTCAGGGTCGATAGGCGCTTGCCCGGGGGCTGCGCCATAATCTCGAGGCCGGCCTCGAGAGGGTCGTCACTTTCGACCAACTCGAGATGCGCCTGACCGCCCTCGAACAGGGTCGTGAAGAGCCGGCGGAAGTGGGAATCGACCCGCTCAAAGGCGGAAAGCAGCCGCACCCGCCCTTCGCGGTTCAAATTGCCGATCGATCCACGCAGCCGGTGGATGGCCTGGGTCAGCTCCTCTGCCTCTTCAGCGCCCTTGGTGCGGATCGCGTCGAGCTCAGCGAGCTCGCGCTCCGCGACGAGGTTGACCGGGCCTATCCGCTCGCGCTCGAAAGTAAGCCGTTCGAGCAGCACTGCTTCATCATCCGCATTGCGCGGCTCGTCGGCGTCGAAGTCGAGCTTCTCCGGCAGCCGCTGCGGAACGACCTCGAACTTGTCGAAGCTCGCCCTGGCGAAGTCCGCGCTTCGGGCCTGCTGCGCTTCGGCGCGGGCAGCGGCGGCTGCGCGGCGCTCGCGAGTGTCCGCTGACCGTTCGTTGGCGGCGGACAGTGCCTGCGCTGCAGAAACCACAGCTTCCTCGGCTTCGCGCTCGCCGGCACTCGCTTCGCCGATCCGCATCTGACTTTGGTCGTTGGCCTGTTCAAGCTCGGCGATCTTGGTGTCGAGCTCTTCGGGCTCTTTCTGAAGCTCGCTCCGCTCGGCTGACTGCTGTTTCTGACGCTCCAAGGCCGAAGCGAGCCTCTGCTCGGCATCCGACTGCCGCTTGCGCCACTCTGACTGCTCGCGACCGGCCGCGCTCATTCGCTCCCGATCCGCCGCTGTCTCGCGCGCCTTGGTGGCTGCCTCAGCCCGCTTGTCGGCGACCTTCGAGGCAGCAGTGGCCGCGGCTGCGCGCGAAGCTTCCAGCTCATGCTCCAGCGCTGCTGGATCGGGAAGGGCCGCGAGCGACCGCTCGGTCAAGCCGACGGCTTCGCGTGAAGCCTCGAGCACCGGCTCGAGGTCGCCTTGGCGCTGCGCGAGGCTGGATCGCTGTGCTTCGATCCGTTCCAGGGCTGCCACCGCAACATCCATCGCGCGGGCAGCTTCGCGTCCGTCGCGCTCGGCCGCGAGCGCCGCCGTCCTCGCTTCCTCCGCAGACCTGCGGCATTGCTCCATCTGGGAAAGCACCCGGTCGCGCTCGGCCGATGCAGCCTCCACCACCTTCTCGAAATCCGGCAGCTGCGCGGATAGCGCAGCGAGACGGTTTGCACGCAACAGGCGCTCGGCCGCCGCGGCGCCTGCGCCCACGGCGATGAAGCCGTCCCAACGTCTGAGGCGGCCGTCGTATGTGACCAGCCGCTGTCCGACCGCAAGCTGCTGATCCATGTCCTCAGCGGCAACCGCAACCTGCCTCATTCGCCGCAATAGTTCCGCGGGGGCAGTGACATGATCAGCGAGGCATTCGGTCCCGGCCGGCAGTGCCGGATCGCTGGCAAGTACATCGCTGCCCTGCCAGCGCCGCGGGCCGTCACCACCAAGGGCTGCGTCAGCGTCTTCGCCAAGCGCTGCGGCAAGCGCGCGCTCGTATCCCGGCTCAGCCCTCAAGCTCGCAATCGCCGCGCCGCCGCCATGTTCGAGCGCGCGTGCAAGCGCGTCATGCTCCGAGCGCGCTGCCGACTGGGCTGCGCGCGCAGACGCCAGCTGGCTCTCGGCTGTATCGCGCGCTTCGGCGGCTGCGGCGCGACCTTGCTCTGCTTCGACCCGCCGCGCCTCGGCGACCGCGAGCGCTTGGGTCGCGGTATTTGCCCGGGCTTCCGCTTCGTCGCGCGAACGCACCTGCTCGCTGCCGTCGCCAAGTCCGGCGAGCTGATCCGACAGTTTTTGGCTTTCCTGCTCACTTCGGCTCAACTGCGCCCCCGCGGCCTCAAGCGCGGCTTCGGCAACTCGCCGCTCCGCGCGCATCGCCGCCTGGCGGGCAAGAAGTTCGGCCAGTGCGGCTTCAGCATCGCGCGATCTTCCCTCCGCGACACTCAGCTCAGTCCCAATGCGCGCGGCATGGGTCTCCGCATCATCGAGCCGCTGCCCAATCACCACACGCTCTTCCTCGAGGTCGGCGATGGCTCGCGCCGCGTCGCCCTCCAGGGCATCTTCGCGCTCGATGTCAGTCGCGAGCGACGCGTGGAGCTGCTCAAGTTCGGCCAAGCGCCGAGTCACCGTGTCACGGCGGGCGCGTGCCGCCGCCAGCTGGTGGGCTAGCGTATGGCCGTCCTCACGCAGCTGAGCCAAGGCGCTGCGCTTTGCCGCCAGCGCTTCGTTTGCGCGCTCATGCGCCGCCTGCGCCTCGACAATCGCCTGGTGAATATGTTCGACCTCTTCGTCGGCCGCGCGCGCTTCCGCGGTTGCAGCATCCGCCGCGCGCTCCGCCTCCAGCCAGCGGGCGTGCAGCAGCCGTCCCTCGACTCGGCGGATCTGGTCGGTCAGCTTGCGATAGCGCTCGGCTGCGCGCGCCTGCCGCCGTAATTGCGCGGCACGCTGCTCCTGCTCTCCCAGGATTTCGCCGAGGCGCGTCAGATTGGCTTCGGTAGCGCGCAATTTTTGTTCGGCGTCTTTCCGCCGCGCATGGAGGCCGGAAATTCCGGCAGCCTCTTCAAGCAACTGGCGCCGCTCAGCGGGCTTGGCTGCGATTACCCCGGCGATCTTTCCCTGGCTGACAAGCGCCGGCGAGTGTGCCCCGGTCGCAGCATCGGCGAATAACAATGCAACATCTTTGGCGCGCACGTCGCGCCCATCGATTCGGTATGCTGATCCGGCTCCGCGCTCGATCCGCCGAGTGACTTCGCTTTCGCTCGCGCCGCCTTCATCGCTCACCTCGCGCTCGACCAATATCGAGACCTCGGCAAAGTCGCGGGGCGGACGAGTCGCGGTGCCGGCGAAGATCACGTCGTCCATGCCGCCGCCGCGCAGCGACTTGGGACTCGACTCGCCCATGGTCCAGCGGATTGCTTCGAGAAGGTTCGACTTGCCGCAGCCATTGGGTCCGACGACGCCGGTCAGGCCCGGCTCGATCCTGAGTTCGGCCGGTTCGACGAAGCTCTTGAAGCCGCTGAGCTTGAGCCTCCTAATCCGCAACCTGTCTCACCCTCCCTTTACCGCGCTCAGCCGCCTGCGGCTTTCTTGAGCTCCGGCTCCAGTTGCTCCCACGTCGCGGCATCGCTCACTTTTCCGTTGATGAGGAACGTCGGCGTATGGGTGATGCCGGCGTCTTCCGCGGCTTTCGTACCGTTGAGCAGCCTCTCCAGGCCTTTGGGATCGGAAAGGCACTGGTGCGATCTCGCGGGGTTCACTCCGAACCGTCCCGCAATCTGCGGGAAGCCGGCGATCTCGCCGAGGCGCACCACGCGTTCAGCGTCCGACATCTTGTCGAGCTCGCTTTTTTGCGCGTCATTAAGCGAGCTGACCTTTTGAAACCACTGAGGCTGTGTCGCGTAGACTATCTCAGACATCGGGAAGAATTTGGCCGGGCCGGCGCAGTGCGCCAGCAGGCTCACTGCAATGTCGGGGGCGTTGAGAAGGAGGTTGCGAAACTCGTAGCTCACGCGTCCTTTGCGGACATAGTTCTGCACGAGCGGCTTGTAGCCCGTCTCTTCGAAATGGCGGCAGTGGGGGCACGCGAGCGAGCCATATTCCACCAGCTTCACGGGAGCGGCGGGATTGCCCATCCTGAAGCCACCTTCGGGAGTCGCAACGACCATGCGCGACCAATCGCGCGCCGGCGCGGGCTTAGCCAAACTCACCGTCGGAGAAACGCAGAGTGCGGCTGCAACCGCAACTACGCCTGCCCTCACTTCAATGCCTCCTTGAGCGCGGGCTCGAGCTTATCCCAGCTTGCCGTCTCTTTCGGTTGCAGCTTGCCGTTGATGACGAACGACGGCGTTCCGAAGAAATCCGGAAACTGGCTGTTCACGTTGCTGGTGACCTGGACCTCGTGATCGATCATCTTCTGGTCGCTCAGGCATTGGTCGCTCTTGGCCTGCGGCACGCCGCGAGCCGCTGCCCAGTCCTGCAAGCCGAGAAGGCTCGCCATCTGCACGAAAATCTGATTGGTCGGCAGGTTCTGGATTTGGTTGATCTTGTCCTGCGGCGTTGATTCGATCTTCGCCATCCACACCGGCTGGTCCTTGTAGAGGGCCTGGGCGAGTGGAAAGAAGGTCTTCACACCGTTGCAGCGCACGATGAGGTCAGCCGCCATGTCGATCGGCCCGTGGATCAGATAGGGCCGGAATTCCCAGCTGACCTGGCCCGTCTTCACATATTGGTCGACGAGTTTTGGAACGCCTTCGTCCTCGAATGCCTTGCAGTGGGGACAGGAAAGCGATCCGATCTCGACCAGCTTCACCTTCGCATTGGGATTGCCCATCATGTAGCCATCGGAAGTTGCGTTGACGACGTCCGCCCAGGTGCCGCCCGGCGGGGGATTTGCCTGCGTGATCGTCACCGTCTCGTTCGACGCGGGTAGCGTTTCTTCGGTGCTGGTCTTCTTGTTGCACCCTGCCAGCGCCAGGACGGCCGCGGTGCCTGCCAGGAATGTTCTAGCCTTCATCGATTCATTCGCTCCGGTTGATCACGGTTATGGGTTCGTCGCCCGGACTCTCGAGCGACGGAGGTCCGCTGCTAGCGGCAATCTGCGCCGCAAGCGACTCAAGGCAGTGGCGAAGCTCCGGATCGGCGATTTCTCGCAGACCATCGCCAAGTTCCTTCGGCACCGGCCGGAGATCGGGCCGTCGCAACGTGGGTGCGGCTGCGGGCAGCCTGCCTTGCCGGAAAACGACGCGGTCGATGGCACCGTAGCCGAAGAAGCGATTGACGCGCTCGACGATCATCGGGGTCAAATGCTGGATCAAGGGAGCATGTGCTCCATCGACGAGCAGAGTGAGTACGCCGGCCGCCCTCTTACCCGCGGGAAAACGGATTGATTCGGGGCATGAGACTTTGGCGTAACGCTCGCCGACGATCTCGGTCCAGCGGCTGACGATCGAACTCTGGACGAAGCCGAAGCGGCGGAACGACCGCCCGCCAACATCGCCAACGAGGTCGCCCGCCGAACGAGCGCGGCAGCTTCGCGGCGGATCTTCTTCAGACTTGTTTCGCTTCGACATGCGGCACGAGCATGCCATAGCGAATTGGTGACCGCCAATGCCGCCCGTCGCCTCATCCAACATTATGTGGATAACTTCCGGCGCCTGCCATGGCGCGCTTCGCCCGGAAATTTGCCCGCCGATCCCTATCGCGTTTGGCTGAGCGAAGTCATGCTCCAGCAGACGACGGTCGCAACGGTCGCGCCGAGGTTCGAGCGCTTTGTCGCCCGCTGGCCGACCGTCGAAGCCCTCGCCGCGGCAAGCGATGAGGAAATCCTCTCCGGATGGGCGGGACTTGGCTATTATGCGCGGGCTCGCAACCTTATCGCCTGCGCCCGCGAAGTGGCGAGGCGCGGAGGATTTCCTACGACGACCGCGGACCTTCGCAAGCTGCCGGGGATCGGCGCTTATACTTCCGCCGCGATTGCCGCGATCGCCTTTGGCGAACGCGTAGCGGCTGTGGACACGAACGTCGAACGCGTGATCGCTCGGCTTCATGGGCTAGAACGCGCAGATAAGGCTGCAATTTCCGCCCTCGCGCTCGAAATGATGCCGCTTGAGCACCCTGGCGACTTCGTTCAGGCGATGATGGACCTCGGCGCTACCATCTGCCGTCCCAGGGCACCGCGCTGCCATAGCTGCCCACTGGAGTCCGATTGCACCGCGCTCGCCACCGGCAACCCAGAAGCATTCCCGAAGCGCCCCCCGCGAGCGGTGCGCCCGCACCGTCATGGGCTTGCCTTTTGGATCGTGCGTAACGGCAAAGTGTGGCTGGTCCGCCGGCCACCCAAAGGACTGCTCGGCGGAATGGCGGCGCTTCCCGGAAGTGAATGGAGCGACGCGCAACCGACCGGATTGCAGACCATTGCAACCGTCCACCACGTCTTCACCCATTTCTCACTGGACCTGCATGTCACCGCCCGCGGCGAGCCGGAGAGCCACGGCTGGTGGCAGCCGCTCGACCGAATTGAAGAGGCGGGGTTGCCCACCTTGTACAGAAAGGCCATCGGGGCGGCGCTTGCCAACCATGACCAACTTGCCGTCTGAACC
>JANWLR010000052.1 GCA_025450755.1 Sphingomicrobium sp.
GAGCTCGAGCGCCAGGCGGGCGCGATGCGCCGATTGGGCTTCACCGAAGACTATCGGGAAGGTGTCACCGCCTTCCTCGAGAAGCGGCCGCCGAAATTCAGCGGGCGCTAGGCCGTCACCAGCTCGGCGAACTTGTCGAGGTCGATGTTCCCGCCTGAGACGATGCAAACGATCGGGCCTTCGAGTGTCTCGTCGGAAAGTGCCGCTGCAAGCGCGAGCGCACCAGCGCCCTCGGCAACCACCCGCGCCTTCTCCGCCATAAGGCGCATCGCGTCGCGCACCTGATCCAGGGTGACAGTGATCGTCCCATCAACGACTGCCTGCATCCGTTGCCACATCCGTTCGGTGACGCTCTTGCCGCCGGCACCGTCGACGAAGGATGCCTGCCAATCAGGAAAGCGCTGCGGCCCTCCGTGCTCGAGCGAATAAGCGTAAGGCGCGGCGGTTTCCGGCTCGGCACCGATTACGCGCACCTCTGGCCGAAGCGCCTTCACAGCGCTTCCGACGCCGGTGATCAGGCCGCCACCACCAATCGCCGCAATCAGGGTGCGCACTTCGGGCAAGTCCTCGACGATCTCTAGGCCCATCGTGCCATGTCCCGCGATAAAATCGTGGTTGTCGAATGGGTGGACGAAGGTGCCGTGCATTCCTTCGAACGAATGACTTTCCGCGGCCACCCAAGCCTGCTCGTAGGAGACCGGCACGATTTCCGCGCCAAGCGCCCGCATTCGATCGAGCTTGGTCTGCGGGGCCGTCTCGATCGCAACCACGGAGCAGAGTACGCCGAACTCGCGCGCTGCATAAGCTACGCCTTGTCCCGCATTGCCCGCACTGATCGTCCATACCCCGCGGGAGCGCTCCTCGTCGGACAGCCGCGCAACCGCATTGGCGCCGCCGCGAATCTTGTAGGCGTTGGTCGGCTGCAGGTTTTCAAGCTTCAGGTAGATCTCGCGATTGCCGCCCACGTCTAGCTTCACCAGCGGGGTCCTCAGCACGGTTGCCGAAATCCGCTTGCGGGCATCTTCGATGTCAGCGAGCGCAATGGGCCTGACAGGTTCGATCATTTCGCCCTCCTCCCACGCGCGCCAAACCGCTGCAACCCTCGCAGCGCTCCGTTCGTTGCGCTTGACAAACAGCCATAAGAGGAGAGCACCCGTGGGTCTCATCATCGTCATCATACTCATTCTGCTGCTGGTCGGCGCGGTACCGCATTGGGGATACAACAGGGGCTGGGGTTATGGACCGTCGGGTCTGCTGGGCCTGATCCTGATTATTGTCGTCATCCTGCTATTGATGGGTCGCCTGTAGTTCTCAGGCGCCCGCCTTCAGCGCAAAGCCCCAGGCGGCTTTGGCGAGCATCGGCACGCGCTTGGCCATTTCCGCGGCCTGCGCGTGCGATGCCGTGCCATCGAGGACGCGCTTCTTGATACCCTGGACGATGCCGGCGAGACGGAAAAGATTGTAGGCGAAATACCAGTCGAGCTTCGCTGCGACCGGTACGCCCGATCGAGTCGAGTAGAGCTCGACGATTTCGTCCAGGCCCGGAATGCCGAGCGCTTCTAGGTCGAGGCCGGCGAGGCCCGCCCCTCCGTCCGCAGGCATCGTCCATTGCATGGCGAGATAGGAGAAATCAGCGAGCGGATCGCCGAGCGTCGCAAGCTCCCAGTCGAGCACGGCGGTGAGCGTTCCGTCACCATCGAACACTACATTGTCGATGCGATAGTCGCCGTGGACAATCGAGGTGCGCGACTGCTCCGGAAGAGTTTCCGGAAGAAAGGCGATCAGCCGCTCCATCTCCGGGATATATTCGGTTTCGGAGTCGCGATACTGCCGTGTCCATCGCGCCACCTGTCGCTCGAAATAATTGCCGGGGCGCCCGAAGTTGGCGAGGTCCGCGGCGACCGGATCGATATTGTGCAGGTCGGCGAGCGTTTCGACCAACTGCTCATACATCCGCTGCCGCGTCCCAGGATCGAAATCGGGCAGCGCGCCATCCGCATAGGGCCGTCCCTTCGCCATCTCCATGATGTAGAAGATCGCGCCGATCACCTCGGGATCGCTGCATAGCGCGAGCGGCTCCGGCACCGGGAAGCCGAGCGGATGGAGTGCGGACAGGAGCCGATACTCCCGGTCCACCGCATGCGCCGAAGGGAGCAGTTGCCCGAAAGGCTTGCGGCGCATGACGAAATCGCCGGACGCTGCCCGGATCCGGTAGGTCGGGTTCGACTGCCCCGATGCGAATTTGGTCAGCGTGAACGGTCCGGCAAATCCTTCGACGTTTGCTGCCAGCCAGCTGCCCAGCGCAACTTCGTCAATCTGCTGATCGCTCACCGGTGCTTCTTATACTCCAGCCGGGCGATCGCGCGGCGGTGCACCTCGTCGGGGCCATCGGCGAGCCGCAGCGTGCGGATCGAGGCATAAGCGCGCGCCAACCCAACGTCGTCCGAAACTCCGGCGGCGCCAAACGCCTGGATCGCGTCGTCGATAATCTTCAGCGCCATGATCGGCGCGGCGACCTTGATCATCGCGATCTCGCCCTGAGCAGCCTTGTTGCCAGCGCGGTCCATCATGTCGGCTGCCTTGAGGCAGAGAAGACGCGTCATCTCGATGTCGATGCGGGCATTGGCGACCCGCTCCTCCCACACGCCCTGCTCGGCGATCGTCTTGCCGAACGCGGTGCGGCTCATGAGCCGCTTCACCATCGCATCGAGCGCTTCTTCGGCCGCGCCAATGGTGCGCATGCAATGGTGGATGCGCCCCGGTCCCAAGCGACCCTGCGCGATCTCGAACCCCCTGCCGTCACCCAGCAACATGTTCGACGGCGGCACGCGCACGTCGTTGAGCTCGATCTCCATGTGGCCGTGCGGCGCATCGTCGTAGCCGAACACCGGCAGATGCCGCTTGATCGTCACCCGCTCGGCGTCGAGCGGGACCAGGATCATCGACTGCTGCTTGTGAATGTCGGCCGAGGGGTCGGTCTTCCCCATCAGGATGGCCACCTTGCAGCGCGGATCGCCAGCCCCGCTCGACCACCATTTGCGGCCGTTGATGACATATTCGTTGCCGCGCATCTCGATCCGGCACTTGATGTTCGTGGCATCGGACGAAGCGACATCGGGCTCGGTCATCAGGAAGGCGGATCGGATCTCCCCGTCCATCAAAGGCTTCAGCCACTCGTCCTTCTGATAGCGCGTGCCGTAGCGGTGGATCACCTCCATGTTGCCGGTGTCGGGCGCGGAGCAATTGAAAACCTCGGACGCCCAGCCGATGCGCCCCATCTCCTCGGCGCAGAAGGCGTATTGGAGGTTCGACAGCGCCGGGCCGTCAAATTCGAAGCTGTCGTCCACCGGCGTCGCACCGTGCGACGGCGGCATGAACAGGTTCCACAACCCTTCGGCGCGGGCCTTTGCCTTCAGCTCCTCGATGACCGAAAGCACCTTCCAGCGATCGCCCTCGCGCTGCTGCGCGTCATAGTCGGGAACGCGGGGACGGACCTCACGCTGGATGAAGTCTCGGACGCGGTCGCGCCAATCGGTCTCTGCCGCCCCAAGGCTGAAATCCATGGCCCGCGGCCTATCAGCAACAATGTCAGTTGGCTATGAGGCGCGCATGACAAAGCTCGCGGGCAAGGTAGCGATCGTGACGGGCGCCGCTTCGGGCATCGGCAAGGCGACCGTCGAGCTGGTCCGCAGGGCAGGCGCGACCGTCATCGGAGCCGCTGTCAGCGAAGGTGCTGATGCGATCTGCGATGCTGGGAACGAGGCGGAGGTCCACACGCTCGTCGAGCAGGTGGCGCGCGAACATGGCGGCCTCGACATCTTTTTCGCCAATGCCGGTATTTCCGGCGGGTTCGCGACTATCGCCGAGCAGACAGCCGAGGACTGGACTGAGATCCTCCGCGTCAATCTCATTGGTCCGTTCCTGGCAGTCAAGCTTGCAGCACCGCTGATGAACTTGCGGGGCGGCGGCTCGATCATCTGCACGGCAAGCGTCGCCGGCCTGCGTGCCGGTGCAGGAGGCGCGGCCTATTCGGCATCCAAGGCGGGCGTGATCAATCTGGTGCAATCGGCTGCCCAGCAACTCGCCGGCAGCGGAGTTCGCGTCAACGCCATCTGCCCGGGCCTGATCGAAACCGGAATGACGCGTCCTATCTATGAGATGGCTCGGGCCAGCGGACAGGAGCAGCGGCTAGGCGAGCTCAACCCGCTGCGCCGCGGCGGCGAGCCGGAGGAAATCGCACAGGCGGCCTTGTTCCTCGCATCTGACGATTCGAGTTACATGAATGGCACGGCCCTGGTCGTCGATGGTGGGCTCTCATCCAGCCATCCGACGACGCGAAAGTTCGAACTGCGAATGCTTTGAGCATTTTCGTCATCCGGGCCTTGAGCCGGGAGCCGCCTTGTTCTTAGCTGGTAAAGCTAGTTGCCGCACTCTCCAACCCCACAAGTGCGGATCGCGAATGTCCGCTTCAAACTTTGCAGACATTCGGGCGCAGTGGACGCGAACCTTTCAATGTAGGAATTCATCTGCCACCCTCCGGCCCATGGCGCTGCTGCCGTCGAGCATTGGAATCCTGACATGCCCGAACGCGCTTAAGTTCACACAAAATAGCGACGCATCGCCTGACTTTAGTGACTTTACGCGAGTCTTCCCTCACGGACCGACCCCATGAAAACTCCCCAGCTTCTGAATTACGAGCGCGACCGGTGGGTCGCTGGCGATGGCAACCTCACCGAGATCCCGAGCGCGATCGACGGCGCTCCAGTCGCGACGACCGGCTCGGGCGGAATCGATTTCGGCGGAATGCTTCAGCATGCGCGCGAGGTCGGCGGCCCGGCGCTGCGCAAGCTGACGTTCCACGACCGTGCGCGCATGATCAAAGCGCTGGGACTAGCGATTATGGCGCGCAAGGAGGAGCTCTACGAGCTCAATTACCTGACCGGCGCGACGCGCAAGGATGGGTGGATCGACATCGAAGGCGGCGCCGGAACACTCTTCTCCTTCTCGTCCAAGGGCCGGCGTGAGCTTCCCGACGCGCACGTGTTGCTCGACGGACAGCTCGAAGTATTGTCGAAGCACGGCACCTTCGTCGGCCAGCATATCTATACGCCCCTGCAGGGCGCGGCGGTGCATATCAACGCATTCAACTTCCCCGTCTGGGGAATGCTCGAGAAGCTGGCGCCGACGCTGCTGGCTGGCGTTCCCGCGATCGTCAAACCGGCGTCAGCGACCGCCTACCTCACCGAAACTGCCTTCAAGATCATGGTCGAGGCCGAGATCCTGCCGCCGGGCGCCATCCAGTTGATCGTCGGAGGCGTCGGCGACCTGTTCGACCATCTCACGGGGCAGGACGTCGTCAGCTTCACCGGCTCGGCCCACACTGCGCTGAAGCTGAAATCACACCCGACTGTCGTAAGAGAATCCGTCAGGTTTGTTGCGGAACAGGACAGCCTGAACGCCTCGCTGCTCGGTCCCGATGCCGCGCCCGGGACGACCGAGTTCGAGCTCTTCATCAAGGAAGTCGCGACCGAGATGACGGTGAAGGCAGGCCAGAAATGCACCGCGATTAGGCGCGCGATGGCGCCTGCTGAATATCTCGATGCGGTTCAGGAGGCACTTACCGAGCGGCTGGCGAGAACCAAGGTCGGTGATCCACGCGCCGAAGACACGCGCATGGGCGCGCTCGTCAGCGTCAGCCAGCGCGAGGATGTGAAGCAGAAGATCGCCGAGCTCGAAGCGGCGGGAGCGCGGGTCGTCGCAGGCGATCCCAATGCCGAGCCGCCGATTCCAGGCGGGGCGTTCCTGCTGCCCGTGCTCCTGCGCTCGGACGATCCCTGGGGCGCGGCAGCGGTCCACGACTGCGAGCCCTTCGGCCCGGTCGCTACAATCATGCCGTACCGGGACATGGGCGACGCGATCGCGCTTGCGAATCGCGGCAAGGGCAGCCTTGCGCTGTCGCTGTTCACCCATTCGCCCGAAGCGGCGCGCGAGTTCGTCCGGGGGGCGGCCGCTTATCATGGGCGCATGCTGGTGCTGAACCGCGACAATTTCGTGGAATCGACTGGTCATGGCTCGCCGCTGCCGGTGCTAGTCCACGGCGGCCCCGGCCGCGCCGGCGGAAGCGAGGAGATGGGCGGCACGCGCGGTGTCAAGCATTACATGCAGCGCACCGCGCTGCAGTCGACGCCGGCGATGATCTCGGCGATCACCGAGCAATATGTGCCCGGCGCTCCCAAGCACATCGTCGACGTGCACCCGTTTCGCCGGAAGATGAGCGAGCTTCACATCGGAGACACGTGGAAGACCGGCAGCCGCACGGTCACGCTCGAGGATATCGAGCATTTCGCCGAGTTCACGGGCGACAAATTCTATGCGCACATGGATGAGGAGGCGGCCAAGGCGTCACTGATCTTCGAAGGGCGTGTTGCACACGGATATTTGATCCTGAGCTTCGCCGCCGGTCTGTTCGTCGATCCCGATCCGGGCCCTGTTCTCGCCAATACGGGCCTCGAAAATTTGCGCTTCCTGACGCCGCTTTATCCCGGCGATTCGATGCGCGTGGAGCTCACCGTCCGCTCCATGTCCCTCAAAAGCGATGAAACGGGCGTAGTGCGCTGGGCCGTCGAAATCTTCAACCAGAAGGACGAACTGGTCGCGACCTATGACCTTCTGACCGAGAACGTGCCGTAACGGCGGGAACGCCGCTTTCCGACCGTTCGTTTTTCACGGTGGATTTCCCGAAAGGAGAGCAGCCATGAAAGTCAGCGAAGTGATGACGCGCGACGTCCGGACGGTTCGGCCCGATCAGCCGGTGCAGGAAGCCGCATCCTTCATGCTCAGTGCCGACGCGGGCTCCATCCCGGTCATCGACGGCGACCGCCTGATCGGCATGATCACAGATCGCGACATTGCCGTGCGCGGGGTCGCGAAGGGTTATGGACCTGACACTCCCGTACGCGAGCTAATGACCGACGATCTCGTTATTGCACGGCTTGATGATGACACAGACGACGTCGCTTCGCGCATGAGCAACGCGCAGGTTCGCCGTCTGCCAGTGATCGATGATCAGCAGCGGCTTTGCGGAATCGTCAGTCTCGGGGACCTCACCCAGAAAGGCGACGACGGTGCGGCCGAGCAGGCACTCGAAGGCGTAACTGAGCCGGGCGGCGAGCACCGGCAGTAAAGGTCAACGACCCGCGAACTCCTTGATCGCCAGGTCTACGAGCTTTGCATCGCTGGATGCATCGTGACGCTCGGCGATAATCTTGGCGGCTGCCTTTGCAGCGGCGTCGGCGGCCACGGAGCGCAGCTGCTCCACCGCTGAGCGCTCCTCGGCGGCGATCTTGTCCTCGGCCATCCGCGTGCGCCGCTCGATCAAAGCTTCGGCATCCGTCCTCGCCTTGGCAACGATCTCCCCGGCTTCGTGATGCGCTCGCTCGAGGAGCGCTTCGCGGTCCTTCTCGGCCGATTTCGACTTCGCCTCATATTCGGCTTTCAGCGCCTCGGCTTCCTTGCGCAGGGACTCAGCTTCGGCGAGCTGGTCGCGGATCAGCGCAATCTTGCTGTCGAGCGCCTTGCCGATCGCATGGTGGACCTTTTTCCAGGCCAGGAGAGCAAAGACGATCAATACGGCGAGTGCCACCCAGCCGCCAGGATTGAGCCAAAACGCCGTGGGTTCTGCGGATTGAGGAGCGGGTGCCGCGGCCGCAATCATGAGGAGGCTAGACATTGAACTCGGCCCTCACTGCTTCGGCGGCCTGCTTGCTGTCGACTGTGATGCCGGTCAGCCGTTGCACCATCTCTTGTGCCGCTTGCGCAGCGAACGTCTCGATCTCTGCACGAGCTGCCTGGCTTGCCTCACGAATCTTGTCTTCCGCGGTCTCGATCTTCCGATGGAGCTTGTCCGCCGCAGCCTTGACCTTCTTCTCGGTCTCGTGAGCGCTCGCCTGCTTGGCTTCCTCGGCAATGCGAGCGGCGTCGACACGCGCCAAGTCCATTCGCGCGCGCCACGCCGCCTCGGTTTCGTCTGCCGCAGCTCGGGCCTTCTGAGCCGCCTCGAGGTCCCCGGCGATCTTACTCTCACGCGTTTCGACGGTGGCCTGGATCTTCGGAACCATTCCTCGAGCGATCACGAAGAAGATGAAGCCGAGCGCTATCGCCAGCCACAGGAACTGCGACAGATAGACTTCGGAGAGCTGGGAAAGTTGCGGCATCGTGCGCTCCTGGGGAGCTTATCCTTGCTCTTGTAGTCTTAGAAGGCGAACAGGATGAGCATGGCAACGGCGAACGCCATCAGGCCGAGAAGCTCGGCAGCGGCGAAGCCGATGTACAAGCGGCCCTGCTGGCCGTCCGAAGCCGCGGGGTTACGAATGGCGCTCTGGAGGAACGATCCGAAGACGTAACCGACGCCGGCCGCGGCGGCGCCGACACCAATGGCGGCAAGACCAGCGCCGATAAGCTTTGCGGAAGCGACATCCATGATTGAACTCCTTTGAAGAACTGACGGTTAGTGAAGATTTACGGCTTCGCCGATGTAAAGCGACGTGAGGATTGCAAAGACGTAAGCCTGGATCGCCGCCACAAGCAGCTCGATCATGCTCACGAACATGATGAAGGCCATGGACAACAGCCAGATGCCGATTCCGCCTGCGCTGTGGCTGTTCAGCGCCTGGACGACGAAATTGCCGAATACGTCGAGGAGGACGTGACCGGCGAACATCGCGATGAAGGGCCTGAGGCCGAGGCTGAAGGGCCTGACGAGAAAGCTTACGAGCTCGATCGGCGCAATGACGAACTTGAAGACGAGCGGCGCGTCCTTCGGCACGAACAGCGAAAAGAAGTGAAGCCCGTGCTTCCAGAAGCCGACTCCGAGCACGATCGCGAACGTGATTAGCGACATGACGCCGGTGAAGGTGAACTGAGCGGTGATCGTGAACGGATGTGCCGGCGCGTAAATTCCGAACGGCATGTTGCCGATCAGGTTCGCGAACAGCAGGAACACGAAGGCGGTAAACACCCACGGCAGGAACTTCTTGCCTTCAGGGCCAATGCTGACATTGACCATGTCGTCGACGAAGGAGATCAGCCCTTCGACCGCGACCTGCCAGCGTCCCGGGATGAGCTCGCGCTTCATGCCGCCGAACATGAAGATCCAGATCGTGCCGAGCACAATCAGAGTCCACAGTGCGCTGTTGGTGAAAACAAAGGGATTGTTGTGCCCGAACGAACCGAAAATCGGCTCGATCACGAACTGGTGCATCGGGTCGATCTTGCCGCCGGCAGCCACTGTCTTTCCCTATTCCCGTTCGCCCAGAGCTTTGCTCTGAGCCTTGTTTGAAATCCGAATGACGTTCCAGATGCCGACCGCGAAACCGAGGAACAGCATCACCAACATCAGCCAAGGCTTCGTGCCGAACCAATGATCCAGCAGCCAACCGATGATGCCGCCCCCAAGAGGACAGCCGACGAGCTGGCTCAGGATCAGCTGGCCAGCCTGATAACTGGCATCAGGCTGCCTTTTTGCGGTCCGCTTGGCTTCCGCCTGTTGCAGACGGTCGAGCCGCTGATCGAGCGATTCGAGCCGCACGTCTGGTGGAAGCTTCGGGACCTCGTCGGCATCGTCCTCAGCCATGTCTCTCCCCTGTGCGTCGCCCCTGCTGAAACTCTCGGGGGCCAGGCAGGGACGAGGAACATGGCGGAAAGCGGCACCGCCAAGGCGCCGCCCCTTTATGAACGAGGTTGTGACAAGTCAACCGGCGCAGAGCCCGCTCAGCGGCAGCGATCGGGAACCGGCGGAGGCTGACCCGGCGCGCGTCGCCGCCAGGCGCCATCGGCCAGCAAATAGGCCTCGCCCACCGGTATACGCCCAAGCAGCTCGCAGCCGGTCGCGATGCCGACGATCTCGGGCGTAACATTCCGCCGCGAAGCCAGTTCGATGTAGAGGTTCCGGCGGCGGATATTGATCGCCTGGACCTGGCGCCTCAGCTGCGGCGACGCCGCGCCAACAACGCCCATATAACCATCGTAGCGCTCACCCGCCTGGCCCGCCGCGATCGCGCTTTCCACTACCGAGGACGGCTGCGCCATAACCGGCACTGCGAGCAGCGCGACCGTGAAGACTAATGGCAATCTCATGGCTTGGTCGGAGCCGGCGGGAAGGCCTGCGGGTTCTTCTGGATCATCTGTTGCACGTCGGATTGCAGCCTGACCAGCACCTCCTGCTTGATATCGACGTTCAAGTTCACGTCGATCGGTTTGTCGGGCGCCTTGACGGTGATGCAACTCGTCAGCGGTACCGCCACCGCGATTCCGGCCGCCAGCCGTGCGGCTCTTTTCAATGCCTTATTCACTTGCTTCCTCCGGGTGGTGGTGACTGGTTGGCCGGCGTCGTCTTTGCTGCCGGCTGGGTGTGCTGCTCTTCATTCTTGGTGGTGCTGAGCACGTCGACCTTGAGCGCGGGAGAATCGACCGGGAACGGCATCACCGGAGCGATCGCCTGCGTCGGGTCCTTGAACGCCTTGGCCATTTGGATGAGCGCCCGGAACGGCCCGTTGATGTTCACGTTCAGCCGCAGCGGAATCTGCGAGAACACCTTGTGCACGAGTCCGGCGACGAAGCCGTGGGTCGGACCAAGCGATGGCCCCTCAATCGTCATCTTGGTCGCAAATTCGCCCGCGAGATCGCCGTTCAGTCGGACGATCATCGATTTGTAGCGGATGTTGCTGAACAGATCGAAAGCGACCCCTGCTGCCGTGCCGGCGGGCTTGGTTCCGCTATATTTGAGTTCGCCGCCGGGCGGCCGCGAATCCAGCCTCCCGCCGACGATTCGTCCGCCATTTTCGTCGAAGATCATGGGGAGGACGCCGTCGAACGTGCCGGTGAGCTCGATTCCGGAAAAGCCGAGGCTGTCGACGAACTGCTTGGCGTCGAAGCCCTGGAGCTCGAATGTCAGCCGCTTCGCGCTCGGGCTTCCAAAGTTCAGCACCGACTCATGGAGGATCAGCCGGCCGCCCATGAACGGCCATTCGCCGCGTTCGATGCGGACAAAATCGTTGGGCAGGATTTGGTAGTGGATCACACCATTCTCGACGATAATGCCGGGGTTGATCGAAGCGACGGTCGCGACCTGGTGCGGCGCCGTCTCGAGTTTTAGCAGGTCGGTGAAATGCATCGTTGTGTTGAGGCCGGTGACCGGCCCGAACGGCGCAGCCAGGTCCATGTTGAGCATCGAGAAGTCACCCGTAGAGCTCACCTTCCCGCCCGCGGCCCAGTCGATGCGGCCCTGCCCCTTGAGGGTGCCGTTGACCAGCGCAACCACGCCCTCGGTCAGCCGCGTCAGCTGTTCCGGCTGGAAGTTGGGCCCGAACGCCAGTCCCGGAACGTCGAGGGTCGCGTGACCTGCGCCCGTTGAGAGCTGATGCTCGAGGCTGACGTCGGTGATGAGCGCGCCGTTTGCGGGAAGAAACAGCGCACCTGATGCGCGGACATAATCGCCGGCGATGGTGAAGTGCGTATTATCGCTTCTCACCGGATAGAAGCGCGGGTTCGGGTCCTTGTCCGAAACCGTCAGCGCACTGTTCACCGCCAGGTCCTTGTTGCGGTAGAGCCAGCTGCCTTTCGCATCGCTGATCTGCAGCGGCACCTTGCCGATCAAGGCGGTGGCGCCCGCGAAATTGCCGTGCAGGTTGCCGGCGATGCTGCCGGTGAGCCGCGCCGTGTCGAACAGTACCGGCGACGTCGCCATTCCCACCCGCATGGAAAACCGGTCGAAATCGAATTGCCGGCCAATCAGCTGCCCGCCCGCCGCCTGCAGATGCAAAGGCGAGCTGCCTAGCCGGCCATTCAGCACCGGGTTGGTGAGACGCGCGCTCCAGGCGACGGGAGTGCCGGGCCGCTTATAAACCAGCGCAGGACCGATCGGGCACACCGGAAGCCGTGTCGGCCCGAGCTGTAACGCACTCATTTGCAGGTAATTGAAGCTGACCACCGCGCAGGCGGTGCCGACGGCGAAAGCGCCGCCGGGCCCAAGATGCCCCTCGACCGGAAGCCGAAGCGCAGTGACTCGCCCGTTCGGGAATGGTCCGTCGAGCTGAGCGACGGTACTGACCGCGGTGGATCCGCCTGGCCCTGGCCCGAAATGAATGGGTTCCAGCGCCAGCCGCTCTCCGGCCGCACCATAAGGCCCGAAGACTGCGACGCCGCTCAGCGGACCATTTGGGCGCGCCTGGGCAAGATTGACGCGCCCATTCGGCAGGCCGCCGCCGCCCATCTTGATCGAGCTGTCGATCCTCAGCGCACCCGCCGGCCAGTAATAAGTGACTCCACTTCCGCCCAAGATGCTGGCGCGCGCTCCGGCCGGTCCGACGACGTCGGCACTGGTGATCCGCGCAGCGCCGCCGCCGGGAAAGTTCACGACCGTGATGTGTCCGCCGATATTGAAATTATGCGCGGTTCGGCTGAGCGCGCCCGCGATGCTGGTCGCAACCGGGGCGATCGGCGTGCCATTGGTCGCCTGAAGGGGGGCAACCACCCCGGCGATCATCGACGGATCGAGCGTCGAATTGTCGGCCGCGAATCCGCCCAGCATCGTGAACGTGCCGGCGCGCAGGCCGAGGCGATAAGCACCGTCGAGCTGGGTTCGGTCCGCATAGATGGTCGCCAGCCGCGACCTTTGCGCTGCCAGTTTGACTCGTCCCCGGACATCATTCAGCGCGCCTTTGTAGGTGAGCTCGCCGGTGAAGGCAGTGAGGCCATTGGCACCGGCCGTCAGCGTGCTGATCGCCATCCGGCCGCTGCCGTCGACGCTGGTGAACGCTTCGTTGAAGCTCGCCTTCGCATCGAAACGCGGGCCGACCGCATAGAAATTGCTGACAGGACAATTGAAGGTGTCGAGCGTCACAGGCCCTTCGACTTGCGGGTGCCGCGCCACGACCGCGAGTGCGACATTGACGTGAAGGTCGATGGCAGCGCAGCGGCCGGGAACCAGCTTCGGGCTGACCACGGCGGCGCGGCCCTTGAAGCCGCCGCTCAGCATCCCGCTCCCCTGGAGGGCGATTCCCACCGGCCCGAATGGAGTGGCCAGCGAGATGCTGCTGTCTGCCACGTCGAGCACGATGTTGGGAAGAGCGAACGGCTTGTTGCTCGGCGGCGGCATCAGCTTGTCGATCTGGCCCCAGCTGACCTTGCCGTGTATCAGCCGGCCACGCAGACGCACTCCGCGCGCGACGATTCGGTACACTTCGAAATTGCCGTTCAGCCGGAATCGCATCTGGATTTGCGCAAAACGGGCGACGAGGTCCGGGCGATGCGGATCGCCGATGACGAGATTGCTGACCTGCTGGGTCCTGAGGCCCACGCGGTCGAGATGGTAGCTCGCGGCGACTCCGCGGCGTTGGAATTCGCCTTTCAGATAATGGGTCGCGATCGGGCGGCGCTGAATCCAGATAATCGCGACGCCGATCAGCAGAAGGAGGAGCAGCGCTATGGCGATGATCGCAGAGATTCGCGCGAACAGCGGCGTCCGCTGCTTCACGACAATCACTTCGCCTTCGTCTCTTGGCCGCTCAGCCATCTGGCAATGAACCCTCGCCCGCGATCACCGTTCCAGAGGCGGCATGACCTCAAGCCAAACGGCGGCTTTCTGTGGTCAAACGACACTGCTCGGGTGGCGGCGTAAAGGAGCGGCACTGCACGGGCGCGTCTCAACTCCCCCAGCCCACGACTTGAGCGACCATCGCGCGCGCCTCAGGCAGCGGCTGTTTGACGGCGGCGAGAAGGCTTGGCTCGATCATGAGCTGGTCGAATATCTGCTCGCGCTTTTCGATCCCGCGCAGCGACACCACGGCGCAGGCGAAGGAGCTAATCGCAGCATTCGGCAACATTGGAACCGCTGCTTTGGGACAGCGCCGGTTGCCTAAGCGCTTCGGTGATCGGGGCTGAAGATCGCGCGATGGCGGACCATCGGACGATGACTTGGTGCACATGTTCGCGGAAAATGAACAATTTGCCGCTCCGTCAATAACAGCGCTCATTCTCCCAAAGTGGCCGCTACCGGCCTGATTTGATGCGCCGCAGTACCTCTGCTAGCCGCCTGCCGCATGGTTCCCCGCTATTCGCGTCCAGAGATGACGGCTATCTGGTCGGCCGAAAACCGCTATCGCATCTGGTGGCAGATCGAGGTCTTCGCCGCCGAGGCGATGGGCAGGATCGGGATGATCCCGGCCGAGGACGCGGCGACGATCCGCGCCGCCTACGACTGCGATGCGCTCGGCGAAATCGACATCGAGGCGATCGACCGGATCGAGGCGGTCACCAAGCATGACGTGATCGCCTTCCTGACCTGGGCGGGCGAGAAGCTGGGGCCCGAGCGCCGCTGGCTCCACCAGGGCATGACCAGCTCCGACGTGCTCGACACGACGCTTGCGGTGCAGCTGACGCAGGCGGCGGACCTGTTGATCGCGGGCATCGACGCGCTGCTTGCGGTGCTGAAGCGTCGTGCGCTGGAGCACAAGCTCACGCCGACGATCGGCCGAAGCCACGGTATTCATGCTGAGCCGGTCACATTCGGCCTCAAGCTCGCGCAGGCCTATGCAGAGTTCTCGCGCAACCGCGAGCGCCTGGTTTCGGCCCGCGACGGCGTCGCGACTTGCGCCATTTCCGGCGCGGTCGGCACCTTCGCCAATGTCGACCCGCGCGTAGAGGCGCATATCGCCGCGGCGCTGGGGCTCAGCGTCGAGCCGGTTTCGACCCAGATCATCCCCCGCGACCGGCACGCCATGTTCTTCGCGACGCTCGGCGTCGTCGCCTCGTCTATCGAGCGGATGGCGACCGAGATCCGCCACCTCCAGCGCACCGAGGTGCTTGAGGCCGAGGAATATTTCTCGCCCGGTCAAAAGGGCAGCTCGGCCATGCCGCACAAGCGCAATCCGGTGCTGAGCGAGAATTTGACCGGCCTCGCGCGAATGGTGCGCGGCTACGTGACGCCTGCACTGGAGAATGTGGCGCTGTGGCATGAGCGGGACATCTCCCACTCTTCGGTCGAGCGGTTCGTCGGTCCGGACTCGACGATCACGCACGACTTCGCGCTCGCGCGTCTCACCAGCGTCGTCGACAAGCTCGTCGTCTACTCGGAGCGGATGCAGAAGAATCTCGACCGCATGGGCGGCCTCGTCCACTCGCAGCGAGTGATGCTGGCGCTAACGCAGGCAGGCCTCAGCCGTGAGGAAGCCTATATGATCGTCCAGCGAAACGCGATGAAGGTTTGGGAATCCGACGGCCAGCTGTCGCTTCTCGACCTGCTGAGCGCCGATCCCGAAGTGTCGCAGCGCCTTTCGGGCGACCAGCTTAACGACCTGTTCGACCTCGGCTACCATTTGAAGCACGTCGACACGATTTTCGACCGGGTGTTCGGCAACGCCGACTAATCGTTTTGCAGAGCACAATTTCCTAGTGCACTGCGCAAAAGAGCGGCTATTCTGCTTTTCGAACCGGAGCCGGGGGGCGATGGAAACGATCGAGGAAGTCCAGAGCAAGACTGTCGAACCGCCCAGCGACCGGGGCGTACGCATCCAACCGGGCAGTTACCTGCTCGAGCTATCGCTCGACTGGATCGTGCTTCGGTCGTCGGAGAACATCCATCACCTGCTCCGCGAATCACACGTCACTTTGATTGACGAGCCGCTTGGTCGCTTCGTTCATTCACAGGCGCTGCACGATTTGCGCAATCTGTTTTCGAAGCTCAGCGGGACGACGGGGATCGGCAGGGCCTATGCAGTCCGGCTCACCGACGACCACGATCTCGTCGACATTGCGTTCCAGCTGAGCGAGGGCCGCGTGCTTCTCGAAGCCGTTCCCTCCACGGGATGCTTCGGCGAGTGTTTTGGCAGCGTTGGCGGCCTCGTCGCCGGCATGGCAAACAGCCGCGGCCAGGCGCTGCTGGACGGCGGCGCGCGCCGAATGCGTGCGCTCACTGGATACGACCGGGTTACCCTGACGATCGGCGATCGCACTGCCGAGAGCAGCCGGGGCGCGTTTGCCGTTCCGGCAGATCCTGCGGACCTACCAAGCATTATCGCCGATACCCAGGCCCAGGGCATCGCCTTGTTTCCGCGCGATTGGGACGAAACTTCCGCCGATGCCGCGCTGATGCGCGCGCCTGATGACGAAGACCGGCGCAAACTCGAGCAACAGGGCATTCGCGCCATGCTCCGCATCCCGTTCCTTGCCGATGGGACAAACTGCGAATTTTGCTGTGAGAGCCGATCGCCGCGCGAGGCAAATTTCGAGCTCCACGCCGCTGCCGAACTGTTCGCGCAATTGTTCGCGATGCGCCTCGAGATCGACCAGCTCAAAAACCGATAGAAAACAAGACAGGCGTCCGCCCAACGTCAAAAGTGTTGACTGTTTGGTAAGTCAAGACTAACAGTAAGCTGTGACTAACGCTGCTCGACTCATCTCCGCACTCGCCGACCCTACGCGACGCGCCGTCTTCGAAAGACTGAAGGAAGGACCGCGTCCGGTCGGCGAAATTGCCAGCGGCCTGCCGGTCACCCGGCCCGCCGTCTCGCAGCATTTGAAAGTCTTGAAGGACGCCGGGCTCGTGGCCGACCGAAGCGTCGGCACCCGGCGCATCTACTACATCGATCCGAAGGGGCTCGGGGCCATGCGCGCCTGGCTGGATCAGTTCTGGGAAGCGTCGCTCGACGCATTCAAGCTCGCCGCCGAAGCGGGAGCAAAAAAAACGAAGGAGGAAGAATGAGCACGCAGATCCGACCGGCGCCGGTACTCAGAAGCATCTTCGTCAATGCCCCCCAGGCTCACGCTTTCGAAGTGTTCACCAGCGGCATTGGCAGTTGGTGGCCCAAAACGCATGCGATTGGCGATGCCGAGCTGGACAAGCCGGTGATCGAACCGCGCTTGGGTGGCCGCTGGTACCAGCTCGGGATCGACGGTTCCGAGTGCGATATCGGCAAGGTGATGGCGTGGGAGCCGCCGTCGCGCCTGCTGCTCGCGTGGCAGCTGGACCCGGATTGGAAGTTCGATGCCAACCTTGTGACCGAAGTCGAAGTGACGTTCATGCCCGAAGGCGAAGGCACGCGTGTCGATCTCGAGCACCGCAACCTCGAGCGCATGGGTGATCGTGCCGAAGAGATGATCGAAAAGGTCGGCTCTCCCGGCGGCTGGACCGCAGTGCTGCAGCTCTATTCCGAAGCTTCAGAAAAATAGGGGATATGCGATGTCGAATATTGAAATTTACGGCATTCCGGGAAGCCCGTTCCTCCGCAGCGTCGAAGTCACACTCCACGAAAAAGGTCTCGACTATCAGCTCCGCGCGATGAAGCCGGGCGAACACAAGCAGCCAGAGTATCTCGCTCGTCATCCATTCGGACGCATACCGGCCTTCGAGCACGCGGGCTTCGCAATCTATGAGACGCAGGCAATTCTCCGCTACGTCGATGACGTTTTTCCCACGCCCCCGCTGACGCCGGGCAATCCCAAGGCTCGCGCCCGAATGAACCAGATGATCGGCATCCTCGAATGGTATTATTTCCCCAAGGCCGCGGCGCCGATCGGATTCAACCGGATCATCGGCCCCAGGCTGCTCGGCATGGCTGGAGACGAGGCTGCAATCGCCGAGGCCATGCCGATGGCGCGTACTTGCTTTGCCGAGTTCGACAATCTGCTTGGCGACAAATTCTATTTGACTGGGGACAGCGTCAGCCTCGCCGATATCATGCTCGCTTCACAGCTCGCCCTGCTCGGCGAATGCGCTGAAGGGCGCGAACTGATTGGAGAAACGGCGGCCCTGAGCGGTTGGCTGAGGCGTATGGTGGCGCGGCCGAGCTTCGCTGCGACCCAGCCGCCGGCAGTGCTGAGGGAAGCCGCCTAGCTAGGCGAAATAGTTGCGCGCGCGGGCGAAAAAGCTCTTCGCCGCGGGGCATTCGTCGCCGGTCTCGGTTGAGCGGAATTGTTCGAGCAGCTTCTTCTGCTCCTTGGACATCCGCGTCGGCGTTTCGACCAGGATCCGTGCGACAAGATCGCCCCGCCCGCGACCGTTCAGGACAGTCATGCCTGCCCCTCGATGCCTCAGTTGCTCACCCGACTGGAGACCGGCCGGAATCTTAAGTTCGACAGCATTGCCGTCGATGCCCGGGAGGCTGATCGCGCCGCCGAGTGCCGCCGTCGTGAAACTGACCGGGCACTCAGCAACGAGCGTCGTTCCCTCTCGCGCGTAAATGGCGTGACGCTTCATGTGAACGAATAGATAGAGGTCGCCGCTTGCGGCGCCGCGCACTCCCGCTTCGCCTTCTCCGGCGACGCGGATCCGCGTGCCCTCGTCCACGCCCGCCGGGATTTTCACCAATAGCTTCCGCTCGGTCAGCGCGCGGCCTTCGCCATGGCAGTTGCGGCATGGGTCGGTGATCACTTCGCCCGAGCCCCGGCATGTTGGACAGCCGCGCTCGACCACGAAGAATCCCTGCTGCGCCCGAACCTTTCCCATCCCGCCGCAGGTTTGGCAGGTGCTCGAGCAATGGTCGGCGCGCACGCACCCGCGACCATGGCAGCTTTCACATCGCGCCATCGCCTGCACGGTGATGGTCTTCTCGACCCCGCTGAATGCTTCTTCGAGCATCAACTCAAGATCGTAACGCAGGTCGGCGCCGCGAGCGGCATTCTGCTGCGCGCGCGGATCCATGAATTCGCCGAAAATGGTCGAAAAGATGTCCGAGAAGCCGTTGAAGCCGGCCTCCGCAAAAGGGTCATGGCCGCCGCCGTTCTGGAACGCCGCCTTGCCGAATCGGTCATAGGCCGCTCGCTTCTGAGGGTCCTTGAGGATGTCATAGGCCTCGTTGATAGCCTTGAACCGCGCCTCGGATTCCTTGCAGCCATTCTTGCGGTCGGGGTGATGTTCCTTGGCGAGCTTGCGGTAGGCGGCCTTGATCGCAGCATCGTCGGCGCCGCGCTGGACCCCAAGCAGCTCGTAATAATCCTGCTCGCCCATCAATGCTCCCCGCTACGCCCTACAGGATTGGGCGCCGCCCCTGAAATGTGGCGACGCCCGATCATCAGCCCTTGTTTTCGTTTTCGTCGACCTCGGAGAATTCCGCGTCGACCACTTCTTCCTGGCCCGGCTGCTCCTCGGCTCCCGGGCCAGAGGATCCCGCATCCGCCCCAGCTGCAGTTTCGGTCTCTCCCTGCTGGGCCTTGTACATCGCCTCGCCGAGCTTCATCGCCGCCTGCGTCAGCGCAGCCGTCTTCTGCTGCATTTCGTCGGCATCGCCGCTCTCGACGGCGGTCTTGGCCTCGGCCAGCGCCTTCTCGATTTCACCCTTCACGTCGGCTGAAACCTTGTCGCCATGTTCGGCGAGCTGCTTCTCGGTCGAGTGGATGAGGCTTTCGGCATTGTTCTTCGTCTCAGCCGCACCGCGCCGCTTCTTGTCCTCGTCGGCGAACTGCTCGGCTTCGCGGACCATCTTCTCGATGTCGCTGTCCGAAAGACCGCCGGAGGCCTGGATGCGGATCTGCTGCTCCTTGCCGGTGCCCTTGTCCTTGGCCGACACGTTGACGATACCGTTAGCATCAATGTCGAACGTGACCTCGATCTGCGGCACGCCGCGCGGCGCGGGGGGAATGCCAACCAGGTCGAACTGCCCAAGCAGCTTGTTGTCCGCAGCCATCTCGCGCTCGCCCTGGAAGACGCGGATCGTGACCGCATTCTGATTGTCTTCAGCGGTCGAAAAGACCTGGCTCTTCTTCGTCGGGATGGTGGTGTTGCGATCGATCATCCGCGTGAACACGCCCCCCAAAGTCTCGATTCCGAGCGACAGCGGGGTCACGTCAAGCAGGAGCACGTCCTTGACGTCGCCCTGAAGAACGCCAGCCTGGATCGCCGCGCCCATGGCGACGACTTCGTCTGGGTTCACGCCGACATGCGGTTCGCGGCCGAAGAATTCCTTCACCTTCTCGCGCACCTGCGGCATCCGGGTTTGCCCGCCGACGAGCACAACATCCGCGATGTCCTTCGCCTCGATGCCCGCGTCCTTAAGTGCCTTCTTGCAAGGTTCGATCGTCCGATCGACGAGGTCTCCGACGAGCTTCTCGAGCTCGGCGCGCGTCAATGTCACTACGAGATGCAGCGGCGTCGTTGCGCCACCTTCCATCCGCGCCGTGATGAACGGCTGGTTGATCTCGGTCGTCTGGGCCGAAGACAGCTCGATCTTGGCCTTCTCGGCCGCTTCCTTCAGCCGCTGCAATGCCAAACGGTCAGAGCGGAGGTCGATGCCCTCCTTCTCCTTGAACTTGTCGGCGAGCCAGTTGACGATCTTCGCGTCAAAGTCCTCGCCGCCGAGAAACGTGTCGCCATTGGTCGACTTCACCTCGAACACGCCGTCGCCAATTTCGAGGACCGAGACGTCGATCGTGCCGCCGCCAAGGTCATAGACCGCGATGGTCTTGCCCTCTTCCTTCTCGAGGCCATAAGCGAGCGCCGCCGCCGTCGGCTCGTTGATGATGCGGAGTACCTCAAGGCCGGCGATCTGACCGGCGTCCTTGGTCGCCTGGCGCTGCGCGTCGTTGAAATATGCCGGAACAGTGATCACCGCCTGGGTGACCGTCTCGCCGAGATAGGCCTCGGCCGTTTCCTTCATCTTCTGGAGGATGAAGGCCGAGATCTGCGACGGCGAATAATCCTTGCCGCCCGCCTGCACCCAGGCGTCGCCATTCGTGCCCTTCACGATCTTGTAAGGCACCAGCTCGGTGTCCTTCTTGGTGATCGGGTCGTCGAAGCGGCGGCCGATGAGGCGCTTCACCGCGAAAATCGTATTGTCAGGATTGGTGACCGCCTGGCGCTTCGCCGGCTGGCCGATCAGGCGCTCGCCGTCCTTGGTGAACGCAACGACCGAAGGCGTGGTGCGCGCGCCTTCGCTATTCTCGATAACCTTCGGCTTGCCGCCTTCCATGACTGCGACGCAGCTGTTGGTCGTGCCCAAGTCGATTCCAATGACCTTGGCCATGTGTCTTCATCCCTCTTCTTACAGCCCCTCTCGGCCCCTTGACGGCGACCGAAAATTTTCCGTTCACGCCGGATATAGGTGGCGCGATTGCGACGACAAGGACTGCAGTAAGAGAGGCTTAAGCCTCACGGCATTGCCATGCCGCCGTTGACGTGCAGCGTCTGCCCGGTGACGTAGCCGGCCTCGCGGCTGGCGAGATAGACGCAGGCCGCGCCGATATCGTCACCGCTGCCCATCTGACCCAGAGGAATTCGGCTGAGGATACCCTCGCGCTGCTGCTCGTTGAGCGCATCAGTCATCGCCGAGATCATGAAGCCAGGAGCAACCGCGTTGACCGTGATTCCACGGCTGGCGAGCTCCTGTGCGACCGATTTGGTCATGCCGATCAGCGCCGCCTTGGACGCGACGTAATTGGCCTGACCGGGATTACCGGTCACGCCGACCACGGAAGTGATCGAGATGATGCGGCCGAAGCGCGCCCTCATCATCGGCTTGGCCGCCGCGCGCATCAGGCGGAACGCGGCTTCGAGGTTGATCCGAATGACCTCTTCGAACTCCTCGTCCTTCATCCGCATTAGGAGATTGTCGCGGGTTACGCCGGCATTGTTGATGAGGATATCGAGCTTGCCGCCAAGCGCCTCGACCGCCTGCGGCACCAACTGATCAACGGCAGCACCGTCGGAAAGATTGCAGCAAAGCGCGACATGATCGCCGCCGAGGGAGGCGCGGAACGCCTCCAGCTTCTCGACATTGCTTCCCGACACGGCGAGGCGCGCGCCCTGTCCCGCGAGCGCCTTGGCAATCGCGCTTCCGAGGCCGCCGCTCGCGCCCGTCACGAGCGCGGTCATGCCGCTGAGGTCGAACATCTATGCAATCTCCTTGGCAAGCGCCTCGACATCCTCGATCGTGACGACGCTCGTGACCGTCGCGTCGGGCGTGATGCGCTTGACCATGGAGCCCAGCACCTTGCCGCCGACCTCGACGAACTCGTAAACGCCAGCATCGAACAGGTTGGCGACGCTTTCGCGCCAGCGGACCATGCCGGTGACCTGCTCGACGAGCTGGTTGCGGATCGTGTCGGGATCGGTTGCGGGCTCAGCCGTCACGTTCGAAAATACCGGCACCGCTGGAGGCTGGAGGACGACGTAGCTCAGCGCATCAGCCATCGCCTCGGCAGCTGGCTGCATCAGCGGGCAGTGGAACGGCGCGGACACCGGCAGCAGCACGGCTCGCTTCGCGCCCATGTCCTTGGCAATCTGCACCGCCCGGTCGATCGCACCCTTTGCGCCGGAGATCACCACCTGCGATGGGTCGTTGTCGTTGGCCACGGTGCAGACCTCGCCCTCGGCTGCTGCGTCGGCGATCTTCTGCGCGAGGGAGAGATCGGCGCCGAGCAGCGCCGCCATGGCGCCCTCGCCCACCGGCACCGCCTCCTGCATCGCTTGTCCGCGGAGCCTGAGCAGTTTGGCCGTGGTCGAAAGATCGAACGAGCCCGCCGCGCACAGCGCCGAATATTCGCCCAGGCTATGGCCCGCGACGAAACTTGCCACGTCGGCCAGCCGAACGCCCATCGTCTTCAAGACCGCGATCGAATTCGCCATGATTGCCGGCTGCGCATTCTCGGTTAGCTTGAGCTCCTCCTCGGGTCCCTCGCGCATCAGCCGAAAAAGATTCTGTCCAAGCGCCTCGTCGACCTCGTCGAACACGTCCTTCGCGGCGCGGCTTGCATCCGCAAGCGCGGCCCCCATGCCGACGGCCTGACTGCCTTGCCCTGGAAAGATGAATGCGCGCATCGAAGCCCCTCACTGAACCGGCGCGCCGCTTGGCCCCTGAAGTCCAATGGGTCAAGCAGCCGTCGGAACGTCCCGGCGCAGCCGTCAGCGCCGTTGCGCCCCGGCACGTGACCTGCGACATGCGTTCCTTCGCTGGGGAGCGGTCACATGGCAACGACGAGTGAAGTCGCGGACTACATAGATCCTGCAATTAACCTCGACCCGCCGGCCGACGAGCGGCAGCTGGGCCTTGCGATGGCGACCGCACTCGTCGTTGGAAACATGATCGGCGCGGGCATCTTCCTGCTTCCGGCCGTCCTCGCACCCTTTGGCGCAAACGCGACCTACGGCTGGCTCGTGACGATCGCCGGCGCGCTGTTCATCGCGGCCACATTCGGAATTCTCTCTGCGCACATGGAAGGCGGTCCATTCGTCTACGTCGAGGAGGCATTTGGCTCCGAAATCGCGTTCGTGGTCATGTGGAGCTATCTCGTCTCCATCTGGACGACAGTTGCCGTGCTGCCGATCGCGGCGGTCAGCAATCTCAGCCATGTCGCCCCTGTCCTGGGTCATCCGATCGTCGCCCCGCTCGTCTCGATCGGCTTTGCGTGGCTGCTGATGCTTGTGAACGCCACTGGCGCGCGCACCGCAGGCGCAGTCCAGGTCGGGACTTCATTCCTGAAGGCCCTTCCGCTCATCGCCGTCATCGTCGTGGCAGCGATCTACCTCGGACGCGGAGCGCACCCGGCAGAGACAATGCCAGTCGCCGTTTCAACCGGCTCAATTGCCGGAGCTGCATCGCTGGCTCTCTTCTCAATGCTTGGGACAGAGTCCGCCGTCGTATCGGCTGACAAGGTCAGGAATCCGCGCCGTAATCTGCCCATCGCATCTGTTCTGGGGGGCGCACTGACCGGCGCCATCTACCTCGGCGCTACATGGGCTGTGCTTTACCTGCTTCCGGGGAAGCAGGCGGCCGCGTCTCCCTCGCCATTCGCGGATGCAACGCAGCCGTTCATCGGTTCTGTCGCCGGCTCGGCAGTCGCCATTTTCGCTGCGATCAGTGCGCTCGGGTGCCTCAACGGCTGGATCCTTTGCGTGGGCGAAGTCCCGCTCAAGCTGGCGCGTGATGGGGCGCTCCCCGCGTGGTTTGCAAAGACGAGCGGCCGCGGGACTCCGGTCCGCGCCCAAATGGTCGGCTGCGTGGTCGGCACCCTTCTCATCGCAATGAACTACAGCAGTTCGCTGGCTGTCGCGTTCGCCTTCATCACGCTTATCTCGGTCGTCTCGACGCTCGTACTCTACACCGGCTGCACGGCATCCGCCCTATGGCTGCTGGCGCGGCGGCGGCTCAAGAGCGCGCTGCTCGGAGTGTGCGCGACACTGGGGCTTCTATTCTCGCTCTGGTCCTATTGGGGCGCGGGAGAGGAGCCGACCTTGTGGGGCGCGGCACTGGTGGCGACGGGGATTCCAATCTTGATTGTGATGAAGCGCAGCAAGTCTAACGCCGGGAGACCCAGCCGGGCGGCGGAGGGGACGCCAGCCGCGCCTCGGGAATGAGGCCGCGAAGCTTCCTGGCAAAGCTCCTCAGACAGACCTCGCTGGTGCCCAGCGGGCCGGGCTTGTAGCTGGAGCTCTGCATGCCGAGCTGGACGCGTGTGATCAGCTCCGTGTCCTCCGCGTTCACCCGGCGATTGATCCGCCAGTTGAGGTGCCGTGCCGCCGTCATCTCGCGTTGCTCGTCTGGAATTGCATAGCTGATCTCGCGGATCACGGTCTCGGTTGCGGAGACCGGCAGGAACTGCATGAAATCGACCTGGTCGGGATAGATGTCGAACGCGACGTTCGGGAAGAGCTTGTAATAAAGCCATTTGCGCTGGTGGCTTTCAGGTAAGTGTTCGATCCGCGGAAGTAGGCGCTGATAAGCGCGTTCAGAAGGGTTCGCCGAATTCTTTTCGACGAGGTCACCCTCCATCCGGTCGACATGTTTCCCGGCCTCGATCCGGTAGTTGCGCTCGAACAATCGAGTAAGACCCGGATGGCCGACCGGAATGTGAAGATGGTCGGAATAATTGTCGGCGATCGTCTTCCAGTTCAGCGGACGCGGCCGCAGCGTGACTCGGCCCATCACGCGCAGGCCTTCGAAACGATAGGGTGTCACCTCGGACTCGTACGAAGCCATCATCTCTCCGACGGACGGCGCGCCCGGCTCGAGAGTCACGAACAGGAAGCCGTGCCAATTCTCCAGCGCAACCGGGAACAGCCCGTAGTCCTCGGTCCTCAAGCCTGGATATTCATTGCGGTGCGGCACCCCGATCAGCCGCCCGTCACGCGCATAGCTCCACGCATGATAGGGACAAGTCAGCACCTTCGTGCAGCCGCCGGCGCCGTCCACGAGACGCGATCCGCGATGGCGGCACACGTTTGAAAACGCCCTCACCACTCCATCATCGCCGCGGATGACGATCACGCTTTCGCCTAGATAGTCGAGGCTGCGCCACTCGCCGGGCGCGGCGATTTCGCTTTCGTGGCAAACCACCTGCGGCGCGGCGCGCAGGAACGCCTTCTTCTCCGCCTCGAAGAATTCCGGGTCGAAATAGAGCCAGCCCGGAAGGCTCATGCCGTCGAGCGGATCCGTTTCCGGAGCGATATCGCGCAATATCGTGGCCATTTTCGCCTTTTATCGCGGCAAATCCTCGTCGCACAACTTTATGCAATCGGCGGCGAGCAGCGGCGAGGACTCGATTCACTTTCCCACGCCATCGACCGCGGCTGGCTCAACAGGGTGGGCACATTCAACGATGGCAGCCTTTCCGTGCCGGACATCGCCCATGAGCGGCATTTGAGCCCCTGATCGGGACCCCACCGTTCTCAGGAGCTCAGAGGCCGAATGGAGTCCGTGTACGCGCACGAACGCGCAAAGATGGTGGTTCAGCCGACAGGGACGCAATCGTTCGCCGCGCCAGTAATCTCGGCTTTGGGCCGAACCCAGTCATGACCTCGGCCGCTGCCGAGCGCGACTCCTGGACCCCCGGCTTTCGCCGAGGAGGGAAAGATCGAACAAAAAATGCGCTCAGCAGCTCGTTCAGTAATGCGGCGCGAACTGGGCTTGGATGATTGTACCGGTCGGAAGCTGGCACCTGCCCGCTCCGCCGCCGCTCATGCCGTAACTCGGCCGCATCAGGCGGAAGTCACAGCGCATGAACCCGCCGGGACCTTGGAGGTTGGCAAGCACCTGGCCGCTATAATTGGTGATGGTCTGCATGGAGGGACCCCACGGGCCCCATCCGCCCCAGCCCCAACCCCAGGCTCTGCCGCCCCAGCCGAAACCCCAACGCGATCCGGGGCCCCAGCCGTTCCATAGCGGGTCGTAGTCGGCGACGCTTTCCGAGGTGATCTGGAAAAACGGACCCTGGAATACCTCGCCGTTGCTGAGCTGGGCGACCATCGTGCCATGGGTCCCGCCTGTTTCACTCCACGTGAAGGTCGCTCCAAGGTTGCCTCTGGTGGCCTGTCCATAGCCGACACCTGTCGTCGTGCAGCCTGCGATGGAGATCGCCAACAGCGACGCCGCTGCGGCCTTGATCGATCGTGCAGTCATTGTGTCGCTCCTTTCGGGGTTAAAACGGACAACTCCCCCTCGCGGCTCCCTTGGCCGATCAAGTTCATTCATTTGTAAGCGTAAGGCTGGCGGAAGTTCATGGCCTCGCTTGCCTTTTCGGGCATGTTCCGCCATAGGCGCCGCGCTGGCGCACGGCCCTGCCGCTGCGCCGGTTTTGCATGCTCGCTGGTCCCCCGGACGAGGTGCACATGCAAAATTTGGAAGACAGTCGGAGGGGCTTGCCATTGGGGCAAGTCAGCGATCGGCCAAAAGAGAGAAATTAAACATGCCGCTCTACGAGCATGTTTTCCTCGCGCGCCAGGACCTTGCACAGGCCCAGGTCGATGCGCTCGCGGAAAACGCTACCAAAATCATTGAAGATAATGGCGGGAAGGTCGTCAAGACCGAGGCGTGGGGCCTTCGTTCGCTCGCCTACCGGATCGCCAAGAATCGCAAGGCGCATTACGTGGCTCTCGACCTTGATGCCCCGCCGGCCGCGATTGCCGAGCTGGAGCGTCAGTCGAACATCAACGAGGATGTGATCCGTTTCCTCACCATTCGCGTCGACGAGCTTGAGAAGGGCCCGTCCGCGATGATGCGGCGTGGCGATAAGGAGCGTTCGCGCGGCGACCGTGGTGATCGCGATGACCGCCCCAACTTCCGTGCTCGTGAAGAGGAGGTCGAATAATGGCTCGCGCATTCTTTCGCCGCCGCAAGTCGTGCCCCTTCTCGGGCAAGGACGCGCCGAAGATCGATTACAAGGACGTGCGCCTGCTCCAGGGGTTCGTCTCCGAGCGCGGCAAGATCGTTCCGTCGCGCATTACGGCCGTCTCATCCAAGAAGCAGCGCGAGCTTGCGCGCGCGATCAAGCGGTCGCGCCACATCGGCCTGCTTCCCTACATCGTGAAGTAAGGAGAACGACCCATGGAAGTGATCCTGCTTGAGCGCGTCGAGAAGCTCGGCGCCATCGGCGATGTGGTGAAGGTGAAGGACGGCTTTGCCCGCAATTACCTGCTACCGCGCAAGAAGGCGCTGCGCGCCAATGAGTCCAACCGCAAGCTGTTCGAAGTCAACCGCGCGCGGATCGAGGAAGAGAATGCCAACCGCCGTTCGGAAGCCGAGAAGTCGGCCAAGGGCGTCGAAGGCAAGACCGTCCAGCTGATCCGCCAAGCTTCGAACACTGGCCAGCTCTACGGCTCGGTGAGCGCGCGCGACATTGCCGACGCACTCGAATCCGAAGGAGCAAAGGTCGCCAAGAGCCAGGTCGTGTTGGATCGGCCGATCAAGGCGATCGGCATGCACGAGGTGAAGCTCGCGCTGCACCCCGAGGTTTCTGTTACGGTGAAGGTCAATGTGGCGCGTTCGCCGGAAGAAGCTGACCTTCAGGCGCAGGGCGTAGATGTCATGGCTCAAATGTTCGAACGTGACACGGCTGTTTTCACGGAAGAGGTCGAGCCAGGCGTTGAGCCGGGAATTGCTGCGGCGCCCGAAGACCGGGGCATGCCGGCCGGAGCCGAGGTTGGCACCAGCGACGAGCAGGCCTGAGGCTTCTCACCTTGTCATGACATAGATCGGGCCGCCGCTCCTTGGAGCGGCGGCCTTTTTCTTCAGCCAGGCTCTGTTGCCAGCAATGCCGTTTCGCGCTTGATCCAGGAGGCGAAGCTGGCGCGCGCTAGGATCGAATCGATATACGCATAGACCCGCCCATGCCGCGCGCGGTCGCGACCGCAGTTCAGATGCTCAAGGTTCACGAACTGGGTCGCGACCGCGATATCGGCAAGTGTGATCCGCTCACCGACCAGGAACTCGCCGGCTTGGGGTACGACTGTCTCGAGATAGTCGAGCACCGGTGGCAGCTCGTCGCACTCGGCGGTGCTCGCAGCCTGCTCATCGCCAGATCTCCCGAAGAATCGCGGTAGGACGACGCGGTTGTAGAACATCTTGGCGCCGCAGGATGCGAGCACTGTGTCGCCATATTCCTCGAACCAAATGACTTGACCGCGCATCTTCGGGTCAGACGGGATCAGTTGCGGCTCCAGAAAACGGGCTTCGAGATACTGGATGATCGCGCTTGAATCCGCGAGCGTGTAACCCTCGTCGCGCAGGGCCGGCATCTTCCGTAACGGACTTGCTTCCAGGAACTCGTCGCTCGGCTGCCCCGGCTTGCCTGTCGGCTTGAGCTCGAGCTCGATCCCCTTTTCGGCTGCATATGCAAGAACCTTGCGCACGAATGGCGACAGCGAGGAACCGTACAAAATCATGGCGAACCGCCTCCATCTGGACGGCGAGCGGCGGAGACCAGGCGGCGCTCGCCCGTTTGGTGTCGCCAGCGACTAGAAGAGGACATCATGCGCAGCAACAGCGGCAAGGATGAATCACGCGACAACCTGCAAGATCCCACCATGCGCGATCCGACGCAGCAGCGGAAGGATCCCCATCGATCCCACAAGAGCCATGGAACAGTTCCGGCCGATGACCGCGCTAGCCGCACGGACTAGCGGGTCTTGTAATAAATCAGTCGGCTGACGAGCTCCAGCGCAAACAACCAGCCAAGCGGCGACTCCGCCAGGTCGACTGCGACCGGTTTCGGCTCGCCAGCTTCGCGCTGCTCCGAGGCAATCCCATTCTCAATTGCGCGTTCAGTGATCAAGCGCTGACCAGTGGTTTTCATTCCGACACCACATAATTGCCCCTCTCTTGGCAATTATATACTTGACTTAGCAAGCATCCAGAGGGGTAGGCCTCGCAAGAGGCAAGCCATGAACATCACAGACCCTATCTTCTTCGACGAAGCCAAAGCAGCCGCCCATATTGAGCAATCGCGTTGGCCGGACGGAGAACCCGTATGCCCATTCTGTGAGAGCACCGGCATCACCCGCATGGGCGGCAAAACCCAGGCGGGAATGTTCCTCTGCAATGTCTGTCGCCAGAAGTTCACTTGCCGAACCGGAACGGTGATGGAGCGTTCGCATGTGCCTCTCCACAAATGGCTTCTGGCAACGCATCTGATCGCCGCGTCCAAGAAGGGCATGAGCGCGAAGCAGCTCGAACGTATGCTTGGCGTGACCTACAAGACGGCTTGGTTCCTCGCGCACCGCATCCGTGAGGCGATGGACGAAGCCAACAACCCGCATGAGCCGCTTGGCGGTCCCGGCAAGGTGATTGAAAGCGACGAAGCCTTCGTTGGCGGCATCAAAAAGAAGCGCCTGTCGGGCAAGGTCGCTCCCAAGAAGAAAATCGTGACGCTGATCGAGCGCGGCGGTCGCGCCCGTTCGTTCCACATCACGCATATCGACCATACGAACATTCGCGCCGCGCTGGTCACGAACGCGCACCGCTCGTCGCATCTGCGCACGGACGATGCCCGTTTCTACAACAACATCGGCCTAGAGTTCGCGAGCCACAAAACCACGCTTCACAGCAACCGCGAATTTTCGCGCGGCGACGGCAACCACAGCAACACGGCGGAGAACTTCTTTAGCATCCTGAAGCGCGGCGTTGTCGGCACCTATCACCACATGAGCGCCACCCACATGCACCGCTATCTCGCGGAGTTCGACATGCGCTATTCAACCAAGACGACAACGGACGGTGAGCGCGCCGCCCTCATCCTCAAGGGGATGGAAGGGCGTCGTCTCACCTATCGACGGCCTCACGACCTCGCAGCCTAAGTACTTCGAGCCGCCAGCTTGGATTGGCGAGCGCCGTATCCGCTGGACTCAGCCCTGACTCGGCTCGTCGCATTATGAGACGGCGGAACCTCCAAAAGCTGGACCCGTTAAGGGGAATGTAATAACCTAGACCGTACTTAGGTTTTTGGTTATGCACCGTGCATGGGTACGGTGTTCACGAGCGTAAGAAGGTACCGCGTCACGGTAAACTCGAACGATCATTGGCCGCGTCACGTTCATGCAATGACTAGAGGCCTGAATGCACGTTTCAAGTTGCGATGCCCGAAGGGAACGGCTGTATTCTGGGACATTGTTCGGGGCGATTGGGACGACAAGCATCTGAACGAGCTTGGACAAGAGATCACTGACGAGATGAAGGCGTGCTGCGAAGAATGGAGTAGGATTCATGGCAAAGTTCCGCCCTATCAGCGAAGCGGCACTGAAAAAGGCGAAGGCAAAAGCGGCTGAGAACCCCACGCCGCGTGCGACTACCATCAGCTTCAATCGCACTGTCGATATGATCAATATTGAACTCAATACGGGCGCAACCGTGTCGTTTCCGCCGGAGAAGATTGAGGGAATAAAAGGAGCGCGCCGTGCCGATCTTCTTGATGTGAGGAGCGAAGGCGGCGGCACTGCGATTTGGTTCCCTAGCCTTGACGTCTATCTCTCCGTCGCCCCCCTCCTCGAGCAGTTTTTTGGCCCGATGGAATGGGGTCGCAAGGAACGCAGGGCGGCGGCGTCTCGCGCGAATGGCAAGCGTGGCGGGCGCCCTCCTTCCAAGGCCACACATACGGAGCGCGCGCTCGCCTGCTAGGGCTTCCGCCTGCGACCTAGCTTGCTGTCCTTCTGCCGCTTCGGCGGCGTCGCCAGCATCCGCTTCAACGCCGCTTCCCGCCGCGCTACAGTTTCTTCTTGGGTATATGTCTCATG
This sequence comes from Sphingomicrobium sp., assembly GCA_025450755.1. Lineage (GTDB taxonomy): Bacteria > Pseudomonadota > Alphaproteobacteria > Sphingomonadales > Sphingomonadaceae > Sphingomicrobium. Next base: position 30,986 of record JANWLR010000052.1, read on the forward strand.
GCTATCCGACATCTGGGATTTCCTAAATGACCGACCAAGCAGACTTATACGGCGGCCTGATAACGGAAGCCAGATTTCGGATTGAAGCAGTAGAGCGCCTATTGGCGCGCTCGAATATGCCTCCCCGCATCATTGAAGAGCTTTGCTATCTCCAACTGAGGTTGCTTTGCGAGGTGATTGCGCTCGGCTGCCTCGTCGCACACGGAGACATACGCACCCGAAAGATGATGCGCGAAAGTAAGCCAGGAATTATCTTCAAACAGTTGGAGGCGCTGCACCCCAACTTCTACCCAAAAGCCGTCATACTATCGTTGCGAAACGGCGGCCTGCACGTCGAGCCCCGACCGGGCCCTTGGTTGTCCAAGGACGATCTAAAAACTCTCTGGAAGAAATCAGGCAATGAGCTTCACAGAGGGAACGTGGCACGCCTTCTGTCCGGCCCTAATCCAGCGCCCGTCAACCTCGCTGCGGTGCGAACGTGGGTGCAGAAGATCCGCAACCTCCTACACAATCACCAAATCTCGTCGCGCGACAACAAACGACATTACCTCGTTCTGCTGTCCGACGCGGACAATGGGGGCAACGCAGGCGTAATTACTGCCGCTTCCCCTTGATCCCGACAATTCACCAAACTTCGGGTGAGTCAGAGAATCTAATGCTCCCGCCGCGCCTCAAGGCAGCGGAGCTAATCACCCCTCTGGTTACCGGCCTGTCACGCTGGTTTTCCATAGCGAATCACCTTTTGCTCATTCAAGTATATAATCGCCCCTCTCTTGCCACAGCGGCAAAAGTGTAGGACAGATAGGAAACCAAACCGGTTCGTTAGGAAGATGGGTTGAGGTCATGATCACACGCATTCGCGAGGTCCGCCGTGCACGTGGAATGACACTCGACGACGTTGCTCGAAATTGCGATCCGCCGACGACTCCTCAGACAGTTGGCCGGCTCGAGACGGGCACGCGGACGGTGTCGGTGGGTTGGCTCAACCGCATTGCCAGCGCGCTTGGCGTCGAGGCGCAGGATCTGGTTCGGGGAAGTGAGAGCGCGGAACTCAACGTCGCCGCGATTCTTGGGCCCGGCGGCGCCGCCGCTCCCAGGAAAGCCACGATCGTCGTTCCGCCACGCGTCGAGCAGGCCCAGATTGCCGTTCTCGTCGGCGCAAGCCTGGGTGATTATCGCACTGGCGATGAGTTATGGTGCGAAACGCTTGACCCCGGCTCTTTCGCCCTTGCGCTCAACCGCGATGTGCTCGTGCCGCGACCGGCCGGGCGCTTCCTCTTCGGCCGGCTCATCAATCGCGACGA